>NZ_JBHVYI010000008.1:22292-149364 GCF_042880975.1 Streptomyces sp. NPDC058289 | reverse complement strand
TTTTTTTAATCTCTTTCTCTTATTATTTTTTTTTGGTGGTGTTGGTGGGGTTGTTTTTTTTTATACCTCCCCGGCTTAGCAACCGGGCGGGGGCCGAGGGGGTGTGCCCCCGCCGCCCCGCTGTCCGAACGCTGTGAGCGGTTGGCGCCCTGGATCAGGCGTCGACCTTCTCCATGACCTCGTCCGAGACGTCGAAGTTGGCGAAGACGTTCTGCACGTCGTCGCTGTCCTCCAGCGCGTCGATCAGCTTGAAGATCTTGCGCGCGCCCTCTTCGTCCAGCTCGACCTGCATGGTCGGCAGGAAGTTGGAGTCGGCCGAGTCGTAGTCGATGCCGGCCTGCTGGAGCGCGGTACGGACCGCGACCATGTCGGTGGCCTCGCTGATGATCTCGAACTGCTCGCCGAGGTCGTTGACCTCTTCGGCCCCCGCCTCCAGCACCGTCTCCAGCACGTCGTCCTCGGACAGCTCGCCCTTGGGCAGCAGGACGACGCCCTTGCGGTTGAACAGGTACGACACCGAGCCCGGGTCGGCCATCGAACCGCCGTTGCGGGTCATGGCGACCCGCACGTCGGACGCGGCACGGTTGCGGTTGTCGGTGAGGCACTCGATGAGCACCGCGACGCCGTTCGGGCCGTAGCCTTCGTACATGATCGTCTCGTAGTCGGCGCCGCCGGCCTCGAGGCCGCCGCCGCGCTTGACCGCGGAGTCGATGTTCTTGTTCGGGACCGAGCTCTTCTTCGCCTTCTGGATGGCGTCGAAGAGGGTCGGGTTGCCATCGATGTCGGCGCCGCCCATACGGGCCGCGACCTCGATGTTCTTGATCAGCTTCGCGAAGAGCTTGCCGCGCTTGGCGTCAACCACGGCCTTCTTGTGCTTCGTCGTAGCCCATTTAGAGTGGCCGGACATCTGCCTGTCTCCTTCGCGTCACCAACAATGTTCGCCTCAGATCCTACCGGGACGCCGTTACAGCCCCGCGCGCACCATGTCGACGAAGTACGCGTGGACCCGGTCGTCACCCGTGAGCTCCGGGTGGAACGAGGTGGCGAGGACATTGCCCTGGCGTACGGCGACGGTGTGGCCGTCGTACGTGGCGAGCACCTCGGCGGCGGCGCCGACGGACTCGACCCAGGGGGCGCGGATGAAGACGCCCTCGACGGGGCCGCCCTCGATGCCGGCGAAGTCGACCTGCGCCTCGAAGGACTCGTTCTGGCGGCCGAAGGCGTTGCGGCGCACGATCATGTCGATGCCGCCCAGGGTCTCCTGGTCCTCACGGCCGTCCAGCAGCTTGTCGGCGAGCATGATCATGCCGGCGCAGGTGCCGTAGACCGGCATCCCGGCCCGTACGCGCTCGCGCAGCGGCTCCAGCATGCCGAACAGCACGGCGAGCTTCGACATGGTCGTGGACTCGCCGCCGGGGATCACCAGGGCGTCGACCTCGGCGAGCTCCTCGGGACGCCGGACCGGCCTGGCCACGGCGTCAGCCGAGGCCAGGGCGATCAGGTGCTCCCGTACGTCGCCCTGGAGTGCCAGGACACCAATCACGGGGGTGGTCATGGTGATGACTACCAGCCGCGGTTGGCGTAGCGCTCGGACTCGGGGAGGGTGTCGCAGTTGATGCCGACCATGGCCTCGCCCAGGTTGCGGGAGGCGTCCGCGATGATCTTCGGGTCGTCGTAGAAGGTGGTGGCCTTCACGATGGCGGCGGCGCGCTTGGCCGGGTCGCCCGACTTGAAGATGCCGGAGCCGACGAAGACGCCCTCGGCACCGAGCTGGCGCATCAGCGCGGCGTCGGCCGGGGTGGCGACGCCACCGGCGGAGAACAGCACGACCGGGAGCTTGCCGAGCTCGGCAACTTCCTTGACCAGCTCGTACGGGGCGCGCAGCTCCTTGGCGGCGGCGAACAGCTCGTTGTTGTCGTAGCCGCGCAGACGGGCGATCTCGTTCTTGATCTGGCGCAGGTGACGGACGGCCTCGACGACGTTGCCGGTACCGGCCTCGCCCTTCGAGCGGATCATGGCCGCGCCCTCGGCGATGCGGCGCAGGGCCTCGCCCAGGTTGGTGGCGCCACAGACGAAGGGGGTGGTGAACGCCCACTTGTCGGAGTGGTTGACCTCGTCGGCCGGGGTCAGGACCTCGGACTCGTCGATGTAGTCGACGCCGAGGGACTGGAGGACCTGGGCCTCGACGAAGTGGCCGATGCGGGACTTGGCCATGACCGGGATGGAGACGGCCTCGATGATCTCTTCGATCATGTTCGGGTCGGACATCCGGGCGACGCCGCCGTCCTTGCGGATGTCGGCGGGAACCCGCTCCAAGGCCATGACGGCCACGGCGCCGGCGTCCTCGGCGATCTTCGCCTGCTCGGCGTTGACCACATCCATGATCACGCCGCCCTTGAGCTGCTCGGCCATGCCGCGCTTGACGCGGGAGGTGCCGATCGCCGACTCGGCGGACTGCGGGGTGGAGGGAAGCGTGCTCACGGATTGACCTCACTCGAAAGGAAGATTCAGGCGCTACTGGCGATCGCTACGGGCGACCTGGTGGTACTCGACCGAGGAAACCCTCTGGACCAGTCCACGGCAAGGGCCAATGTGCAGCCGGTGGCTCCTTGCAATTTGGCCATTGGGTACAAGTTACGGCCGCTCGGCCAGATCCACCGGAGGCTCGTCGTCCATCTCGAAGGCCAGCGGGAACGCCGCGTGGCCCGCCAGCCGGAACCAGCGGACCTTGCGGTGGCGGCGCAGGGCGCGGGCCGCGCGGACGGCGTCGTTGAGGAACCGCCGGGCCATCGGCACCCGGCGGACCGCCGCCGCGAGCTCCTCGGTGGCCTCCGCCCCGCCCGGGGCCGCCTTGAGCGCGTCGACCTGCCCGACGTCGGCGAACACCGCGCGCAGTGCCTGGCTGAGTTCGCTCTCGGCGACCTCGCGGTGCTCCTCCTCCGCTTGGCGGGCGGCGTGCGCGGCCTCGTACAGGACGAGGGAGGAGGCGGGGTCCAGCACCCCGGAGGTCGCGACCTCCAGCACCACGGAGGCCCGGCGGACGAGCTGCGCGTCGAGGGCGGCGCGGGCGGCGTCCATCCGGGAGTGCAGCCGGTCGAGGCGGCCGGCGGTCCAACTGAGGTAAACCCCGACGAGGCCGAGGCCGAGGGCAATCCAGACAAGGGTTTCGATCACGGGCCGCGACTTTACCTTTGAACGCGCGGCACCTTTTCGACGCGCCCCTCGCACGGTGCGGCCCCGGCGGGCCTCACCGGCTTCGCGCCGCTGCGCCGGACTCCGCCCGGCGGTGGCCCGGTCGGAGCGCTCGCCACTGCCGTCCCGGCGTGGGCCCGGTGGGCGGGTGCGGGTGGTCGGCCCTGCGGGGCGAAGTCCCCGCAGCACCCCTCGCCGCTGCGCGGGGCAAAGTCCCCTACCCGCCCTTCCACCGTTCCCCGGGCTCTGCCCGGACCCGGAAAGACCCTGGGGCTCCGCCCCAGACCCCGCGCCTCAAACGCCGGCGAGGCTGGAATTGCCCCTGGGAGCAATCCAGCCCCCGACCAGGCAAAATCCTGCGCCGCACGGCGGCACGCCCAGCCCCACCGGCCGGCACGGTCAGGGCCGACACCAGCCCAGATCCAGCCCCACCGGCCCGCACGATCAGGGCCGACACCGGCCCAGATCCAGCCCCACCGGCCCGCACGATCAGGGCCGACACCGGCCCAAATCCAGCCCCTCCGGCGTTTGAGGAGCGGGGGTCCGGGGGCTGGCCCCCGGGAACGGCGCGCAACGCGGCATCGGGTCCGGGGCGGAGCCCCGGGGAACGGGCGAAGGGCGGGTAGGGGACTCCGCACCGCGCAGCGGCACACCCGCGGCCGGGTCCCGCGCGGACGGGCCGGTCCGGCCGCACCCGGGCGGGGCCGGAGCCCGGACGAGCCGGAGGTCGGACGAGCCGGAGGTCGACCGGGCCAGAGGTCGGGCCGGGCCGGGCTTGAGCCCGGACGGGTCGGAGCACAGGCGGGCCCGGGCCCCCGGGGGGGCTAGGTGTCTCGGGTGAGGCCCAGGCGGGTTCGGAGGGGGACGCGTTCGTCCTCGGCCACCGCCGCCGCGCCGTCGGTCACCGTTTCGTAGACGGCCAGGATGTCCGCCGCCACCGTCGACCAGTCGAAGCGGCGCACGTGTGCGGAGCCCCGGGTGCTCAGTTCCGCTCGGCGGGCCGGGTCGCCCAGGAGGGCGATCGCCGATGCCGCCAGGGAATCGGGGTCCTCGTTCGAGAAGAGCTCCCCCGCCGCCCCCTGGTCCAGGACCTGCGCGAAGGCGTCGAGATCGGCGGCGAGGACGGCCGCCCCGGCCGAGAGGGCCTCGACGAGGATGATGCCGAAGCTCTCGCCGCCCGTGTTCGGGGCCACGTACACGTCGACGCTGCGCAGCAGCCGCGCCTTGTCCTCGTCCGAGACCATGCCGAGGAACTCGACCCGGGAGCGGAGTTCGGGCGGGAGGGAGGCGACGGCCTCCTCCTCGTCGCCGCGGCCCGCCACGAGGAGGCGTACGTCCGGGCATTCCGCCACGATGCGCGGGAAGGCCGCCATCAGGACCGGCAGGCCCTTGCGCGGTTCGTCGATCCGGCCGATGAAGCCGAGGGTCTGGCCCGACCAGGCCGGATTCGGGTCGGCCTTGGCGAAGAAGTCCACGTCCACGCCGTTGGGGATGACCACCGCGTCCCCGCCGAGGTGCTCGACGAGCGTGCGCCGCGCGTACTCGCTCACCGCGATCCGGGCGCTGATCTTCTCCAGCGCCGGCTGCAGGATCGGGTACGCCGCGAGCATGGCCCGGGAGCGCGGGTTGGAGGTGTGGAAGGTGGCCACGATGGGGCCCTGCGCCGCCCAGCAGGTCAGCAGGCCCAGCGAGGGGGCGGTCGGCTCGTGGATGTGGACCACGTCGAAGACCCCGTCGTGCAGCCAGCGCCGTACGCGGGCCGCCGACAGGAACCCGAAGTTGAGCCGGGCCACCGAGCCGTTGTACGGCACCGGCACCGCCCGCCCCGCCGACACCACGTAGGGGGGCAGGCCGGTCTCGTCGTCCGACGGGGCCAGGACCGACACCTCGTGACCGAGGCCGATCAGGTGTTCCGCCAGGTCCCGGATGTGGAACTGGACCCCGCCGGGCACGTCCCAGGAGTACGGGCAGACGATGCCGATCTTCACGCGGAGTGCTCCTCGGGCCGGGCAGCGCCGTGACCGGCGGTCTCAAGATCGTCGAGCCACAGCCGCTGGAGCATGTGCCAGTCCTGCGGGTGTTCGGCGATGCCCTGGGCGAAGGCGTCGGCGACCGCCTGCGTCATGGCGGCGGTCTTCTCCTGACGGGTGCCCTTCTCGGGCACCTCCACCGGGGAGTGGATCCGGCCGTACATCTTCGGCGCGTCCCCGTAGTACAGGGTGGCCGGGAGCAGGAACGCGCCCGTCTGCTGGGCGAGCAGCGCCGGGCCGGCCGGCATGCGCGCCGCCGAGCCGAAGAAGTCCACTTCCACCCCGGAAGCCGACAGGTCCCGGTCCGCGACCAGGCAGACGAGCCCGCCGGAGCGCAGCCGTCGCGCGAGCGTGCCGAAGGCGGCGCCGCCGTTGTGCGGCAGCACCTCCATGCCCAGGCTCTCGCGGTAGGCGACGAAGCGGTCGTAGAGGGTCTCCGGCTTGAGCCGCTCGGCGACGGTGGTGAAGGGGACTCCGATGTGGGTGACGGCCCAGGCGCCGGCGAGGTCCCAGTTGGCCAGGTGCGGGAGGGCGACGATCACTCCGCGTCCGGAGGCCAGTGCCTCGCGCAGGATGTGGTCGTCCTTCATCTCCACGTCGGTGCTGAATCGTTCCTTGGCCATGGTCGGCAGGCGGAAGGACTCCATCCAGTACCGCATGTAGGAACGCATGCCCGCGTGCGACAGCTCGCGCAGCCGCTCGGGCGTCGCGTCCGGCACCACGCGGGCCAGGTTCGACTCCAGGCGCAGCACGCTCTTGCCGCGCCGCTTCCAGGTGAAGTCCGCGATCCGCTGTCCGAGGGCGGCCGCGGCCGGCTCGGGCAGCTTCTTGACCCCGGCCCAGCCGAGCCCGTAGAGCCCGTCGACCAGCTTGTCCTGTGCCTTGCCCATCAGGGCGTACCGCCTTCGGAGGGAGCGCCGGCGGCTGCAGCGGCGGCGTCGGCCTCCGCCGATTCGCGCCGTACGGTCACCACGCGCTGGATCAGGGTCACGAGCGAGCCCGCCGCGACCACCCACAGCGCGATCGGCAGCAGCAGGCCGATCCACGAGGCGACGCCGAAGGTCTCCAGACCCGACAGGCCGGCCGCGACCAGCGTGATCACCAGGCGTTCGGCGCGTTCGATGAGTCCGTTGACGGCGACCGGCAGGCCGATCGACTCGCCGCGGGCCTTGGTGTACGAGACCACCTGGCCGCTGGCCAGGCAGAAGATGGCGACCGCGCAGAGCGCGTTGTTGTTCCCGGAACCCGCGTACCAGAGCGCGAGCCCGCCGAAGATCGCCGCGTCCGCCACCCGGTCGAGGGTGGAGTCGAGGAACGCGCCCCACCGGCTGGAGACGCCGGCCTGGCGGGCCATGTTCCCGTCCACCAGGTCGGAGAAGACGAAGAGCGTGATGGTGATCGTGCCCCAGAAGAATTCGCCCATGGGGAAGAAGACCAGGGCTCCGGCCACCACTCCGGCCGTGCCGATGAGGGTGACCGCGTCGGGACTCACTCCCATCCGGAGCAGAAATGCGGCGAATGGCGTGAGAACACGCGTGAAGAATGCACGCGCGTACTTGTTCAGCATGGCCTTCCCGGAGGGTCGCTGGGCCGCACGGCCACCACGGCCACCGGCTGGCCCATCGTAGCCAGGGCCCCGGGCCATCGGCGCCGCGCACCCACCGGTTCACACGAGGTGGGCCGTTCTCGGGCCGTTCGCCACGTTCCGCACTCCCTGCCGGGCCTGTTTCCGGGCACGTTTCCGGACACCTTCCCCCGCGCCCTCCCCCGGCACGGTCCCGGGCGCCTCCCCGGCACCCTCCCCGACGCCTCCCCAACGCCTCCCCGGCACGTTCCCGGGCGTCGCCCCCCGGACGCCTCCCCCGGCGCCTCCGGTACGACGTCTGGACGCGGTGTGACGGCAGTGCAAAGCTCGAAGGAGGCCTTTTCCCCTCCATCCCCTCCAATCGGGAGGCACGAGCATCGTGGGAGCCGCATCACACCAATCCGGAGCCGCCGGCAGAGCACCGACGGCCGACCACCCGACCTCCGTACGGAACGTCGTGCTGGTCGGCCACAGCGGATCCGGCAAGACCACCCTGGTCGAAGCCCTGGCCCTGACCGCCGGCGCCGTGAAACGGGCCGGGCGCGTCGAGGACGGCGCCACCGTCTCCGACTACGACGAGATCGAGCACCGCCGCCAGCGCTCCATCCAGCTCTCCCTGGTCCCCGTGGAGTGGGCCGGAGTCAAGATCAACATCCTGGACACCCCCGGTTACGCCGACTTCGTCGGAGAGCTCCGGGCCGGCCTGCGCGCCGCCGACGCTGCCCTCTTCGTGGTCTCGGCCGCCGAGGACGGCGACGGGCTCTCCGGGGCCACCCGGATGGTCTGGGACGAATGCGCCGCCGTCGGCATGCCGCGCGCCATCGTCGTGACCCACCTGGAAGCCGCCCGCGCCGACTACACGCAGATGACCACGGTGTGCGGCGACGCCTTCGGGGCGGACGACCCCGATGCCGTGCGCCCGCTCTACCTGCCCCTGCACGGCCCTGCCGCCCCCGACGGTCACGCCCCGGTGGCCGGACTGCTCGGGCTGCTCTCCCAGCGCGTCTACGACTACACCTCCGGCGACCGCGTCGAGCGCGACCCGGACCCCGGCGAGCTCGCCCTGATCACCGACGCCCGCGCCCGGCTGATCGAGGGGATCATCGCCGAGAGCGAGGACGAGACCCTCATGGACCGCTATCTCGGCGGCGAGGACATCGACCTCAAGACCCTGGTCGACGACTTGGAGCGCGCCGTCGCCCGCGGCACGTTCCACCCCGTCCTGATGGCCGCCCCCGCCGCCGACGGCGCGCGCAAGGGCCTGGGCACCGTAGAGCTCCTCGAACTGATCACCGGCGGCTTCCCCACCCCGCTGGAGCGCGCGCCCGTCAACGTCACCACCCCCGACGGCGCGGCCCGCCCCGCGGTCACCTGCGATCCCGACGGACCGCTCGTCGCCGAGGTGGTGAAGACCTCCTCCGACCCCTACGTCGGCCGCGTCTCGCTCGTCCGCGTCTTCTCCGGCACCCTGCGCCCCGACGAGACGGTCCACGTCAGCGGGCACGGACTCACCGACCGCGGACATGAAGACCACGACGTGGACGAGCGCATCGGCGCCCTGACCTCGCCCTTCGGCAAACAGCAGCGCACCCTCCCCCACTGCATCGCCGGCGATCTGGCCTGCGTGGCCAAACTCACCCGCGCCGAGACCGGAGACACCCTCTCCGCCAAGGACGACCCCCTCCTCATGGAGGCCTGGTCCATGCCCGACCCGCTGCTCCCCCTCGCCATCGAGGCCCACAGCAAGCCCGACGAGGACAAGCTCTCCCAGGGCCTGGCCCGGCTGGTGGCCGAGGACCCGACCATGCGGCTCGAACAGAACCCGCACACCCGTCAGCTCGTCCTGTGGTGCCTCGGCGAAGCCCATCAGGACCTCGCCCTCGAACGGCTGCGCACCCGGTACGGGGTCCAGGTCGACCCGGTCCCGCACAAGGTCAGCCTCCGCGAGACCTTCGGCGCCAAGGCCGGCGGCCGCGGACGGCACGTGAAGCAGTCCGGCGGGCACGGTCAGTTCGCCATCTGCGAGATCGAGGTCGAGCCGCTGCCGCCGGGCAGCGGCATCGAGTTCGTGGACAAGGTCGTCGGCGGAGCGGTTCCGCGCCAGTTCATCCCGTCCGTGGAGAAGGGCGTCCGGGCACAGGCCGCCCGGGGGCTCGCGGCCGGCTACCCGCTGGTCGACGTACGCATCACCCTGCTCGACGGCAAGGCCCACTCGGTGGACTCCTCCGACGCCGCCTTCCAGACCGCGGGCGCCCTCGCCCTGCGCGAAGCCGCCGCCGGGGCCCCCGTCCAGCTCCTCGAACCGGTCGCCGAGCTCGACGTACTCGTTCCCGACGAGTACGTCGGCCCCGTCATGAGCGACCTCGCCGGCCGCCGGGGCCGCGTCGTGGGCACCGACGCGGCGGGCACCGGCCGCACCCGGGTCCTCGCCGAGATCCCCGAGATCGAGATCGGCCGCTACGCCGTGGAGCTGCGCTCCGTATCGCACGGCACGGGGCTGTTCAGCCGTACGTACGCGCGGCACGAGCCGATGCCGCCACAGATAGCGGACAAGCTGCGCGAACAGCCAGAGAAGGGAAGTCACCTGACATAGCGTCACCCCCCGCCGCCCATCCAACCCGCTTGCGATGGGCGGCATTTACCTGTCCCATGACCACGGGGAGGAATCGGCCGATAGGCTCGTCCGCGCGTGAGGCGGGCAGACCGAACGGGTAGACCAAGCGGGTGGGCCCGCACACGAGCACGACGCACAGCGATGGGGGCAGCGGTGGCGGACGACGGATTCGACTTCAGGCCCGGGGCACAGATCCCACTCCAGGGCGGCGGCGGCCAGACCGCCGCGACCAACGCCCTCGCGTCCGCCGCCTACCGGGACGGCGGGCGCGACAGCAAGCTGGAAGAGATACTCAAGGCCAACAACGAGTACCACGAGTCCGTCGTCAAACCCGCCAAGGTTTCCCTGCTCGCCCCCAATCTCGGCGAGGCCTTCTGCCGCGCCGTCGAGGCGCGCACCATCCCGCCGACCCGCAAACCCCTCATCCAGTCCTTCGGCGCCGACCCGCAGACCGTCGTCGAGCACTGCCTGGCCGCCTCCCGCATCCGCAAGGAGCGCGACCGCAAGCTCCGCCTGATCATGCTCGTCTGCGGGGTCGTGTTCCTCCCCGGCCTGCTGCTGTGGCTCGGCCTGTTCTGGGCCCGCAAGGCCCTGGCGAACTCCGAGGCCAAGCGGGCCTCCTGGATGGGTACGGCGCTCCTCGTCGGCGTGGGCCTGGTGGTCGCCGTGCTCATGTTCCGGCTCCCCGTGACCGGCGTGCTGGGCATCTACGTCCGCGCCATGGTCATCGCCCCGGTCGCCGGCTGGTTCCTCGCCCGCCGGCTCTGCGAGGCCACCGCCGAAGACCTGCGCTCCCGCTGGGACGGGCTCCTCGCGGGCGGCGGCGGGGTGGCCGCCAAGATCCCGGAGGCCGTCCCCGGCAACCCCGACGAGAAGGCCCGCGAGGACCTGCGCCACTCCCTGGCCAAGCTCACCGCCGAGGACCGCAGCAATGCCGTCTTCTACGCGGGCCCCAAGGGCATACTCGGCATGGGCACGCGGTGGGGCAGCTGGCAGATGGCCGAGGAGCTCACCCCCAAGAACGAGGGCTCCGAGATCCACCCGTTCCGCAGCTGGGACGTCATACGCGCGATCGACACCCAGCTGCGCAAGCTGGAGCGCGGCCCCCTGCACACCGGTGGCCTCCCGCCCGCGTCGATCCAGCACTGGATCGTCTCCCCGGTCGGCGAGGGCGCCAAGGAAGTGACCCGCCCCAGCGGAGCGGACGTGGACACCTTCCTGGTCAAGCCGCACGAGATCACCCGGATCTGCAACGAGCAGCAGTTCAGTGCCGGCAACCGGCACTACCTCGGCATCCAGTACCCGCTCTGGGACGGCCAGCTCGTGATCACCATGCTGGTCACGGTCACCGTGCTCTACAAGACCCTGCGCGTGGAGGTCACCGGGCACGCGCTCGGCCCGGTGCACGGCCTGTTCACCACCAAGTCGGCGGCGCCGGTCGACGAGGTCGCCAAATCCGTGCGCTTCTGGGAAACCGTGGAGCTCAAGCGGCCCGTGGTCGACACGAACGAGGTCGTACGCCTCGCCGTGCGCGCGCCCTTCACCTGGTACCCGCCGCTCCTGGACTTCCTGGGCGGCAAGCTCGTCCTCCCGGAGCCCTTCGGCGTCCGCCACGTCTGGGCCGGCCAGCCGTGGCGCCACCGCTTCATGGCGGACGACGCGATGCGCGCCGCGACCCCGGTCCTGCGGGCGGTGCACACCGCCGCGATGCGGGTCCTGGAGGAGAACGGGGTCGACACCGAACGCTTCACCAACCGCTCGATGATCGTCAGCGGCCTGGTCCAGGACGCCGCACCGCGCAAGGCGGACGTCTACGACGCGTGAGCCCCGGCCCACCGGCCGGGGCCCGGCAGCCCCAGCGGGTGGGTCCCGGTCGCCGGTATCAGCCGGTGGGCCAGGAATCGGCGAGCATCTGGCGGGTGTCCGCGAGGAGTTGGGGCAGCACCTTGGTGTGGCCCACGACCGGCATGAAGTTCGTGTCCCCGCCCCAGCGGGGCACGATGTGCTGGTGCAGGTGCGCGGCGATGCCGGCGCCGGCGGCCTGGCCCTGGTTCATGCCGATGTTGAACCCGTGCGCACCGGACGCCTTGCGCAGCGCGACCATCGCCCGCTTCGTGAGATCGGCGAGCTCGAGGGTCTCGGCGGCGTCCAGGTCCGTGTAATCGGCGACGTGCCGGTACGGCACGACCATCAGGTGGCCGCCGTTGTACGGGTAGAGGTTCAGCACGGCGTAGACGTGCTTGCCCCGAGCCACGACCAGTCCGTCCTGGTCCGACATCTCCGGAATCCCGCAGAAGGGACAGCCGTCCCCGGCCTCCGGCCCGGTCGGCTTGTTCTCCCCCTGGATGTAGGCCATCCGGTGGGGCGTCCACAGACGCTGGAACGCGTCCTGCGTGCCCACACCGATCTGCTGCTCCGGCTCAATCGTCATGGGATGCAGCATATGACCTTGGCCCCGAGCGGCGTGTCGCCGGGGCGAACACCGGTGTGCGGGACGCGATGCTGAGCCCATGAACGATGCAACCGCGACCGGTGACCAGGCCTGGGAACGCCGGACCGAGCTGCCCCTGTTCTACGCCTCCCTGCTCTTCCTCGCCGGCTACACGCTCTCCGTGGTGGCCTACCGGGCCCACCCCCTGTGGCGGGACATCGGCCTCGGCCTGGTCGCCGCCACCTGGGCCTGCTTCGTCGTGGACTACCTGGCCCGGCTGATCCTGAGCCGCATGCGGCCGCTGCGCTTCGTCCGCGTGCACTGGCTGGACACCCTGATCGTGATGCTGCCGCTGCTGCGGCCGCTGCGCATGGTCAAGGTCCACGACGCGATCCAGGCCCGCTACAACCGCCCGCGCCGCAACCTGTACGCGCGCGTGATGTCGTACGCGGGCCTGTCGGCCGGGCTGCTCGGCTTCGCGGGCGCCCTCGGGGTCCACCACTTCGAGCGCCAGGCCCCCGGAGCCTCGATCCTCACGCTCGGGGACGCGGTGTGGTGGGTGTGCGAGACGCTGACGACGGTGGGTTACGGGGACATGGCCCCGGTGACTCCGGGGGGCCGGATCGTCGCGGGGTTCCTGATGGCCGGCGGGCTGGCGCTGCTGGGCGCGGTGACGGGTTCGTTCTCGTCCTGGATGCTGCAGGCCTTCCGGCGGGAGGACGAGGAAGCCCCCGGGAAGTGAGACTTCCCGGGGGCTCCTCCCCCACGTTGCGCGGGGATCACGATCACACCTGGACGCGGCGCTCCACGACGTCCACGAGCTTCGCCAGCGCCTGGTCGCGCGGGACGCCGTTCTCCTGCGAACCGTCGCGGTAGCGGAAGGAGACGGTGCCCGCGGCCATGTCCTCGTCACCGACGATGATCATGAAGGGGACCTTCAGCTTCTGCTGGTTGCGGATCTTCTTCTGCATGCGGTCGGAGGAGGCGTCCACCTCGACGCGCAGGCCCTTCTTCTTCGCCTCGGCGGCGAACTCCTGCAGGTACTCGATGTGCGAGTCGCCGATCGGGATGCCGACCGCCTGGACCGGGGCGAGCCACGGCGGCATGACGCCCGCGTAGTGCTCCAGCAGGACGGCGAAGAACCGCTCGATGGAACCGAACAGCGCACGGTGGATCATGACCGGACGCTGCTTGGTGCCGTCGGGGCCGGTGTACTCCAGGTTGAAGCGCTCCGGCAGGTTGAAGTCGAGCTGCACGGTCGACATCTGCCAGGTGCGGCCGATCGCGTCACGGCACTGGACGGAGATCTTCGGGCCGTAGAACGCGGCGCCGCCCGGGTCCGGGACCAGGGGCAGGCCCTGCTTCTCGGCGACCTGCTGGAGGGTGGCGGTGGCCTCCTCCCAGATCTCGTCCGAGCCGACGAACTTCTCCGGGTCCTTGGTCGACAGCTCCAGGTAGAAGTCGGTCAGACCGTAGTCGCGGAGCAGGTTCAGCACGAAGGTCAGCGTGCGGTCGAGCTCCTCCGCCATCTGCTCCTTGGTGCAGTAGATGTGCGCGTCGTCCTGGGTGAAACCGCGCGAGCGGGTCAGGCCGTGCACGACGCCGGACTTCTCGTACCGGTACACGGTGCCGAACTCGAAGAGGCGCAGCGGCAGTTCGCGGTAGGAGCGGCCGCGCGCATCGAAGATCAGGTTGTGCATCGGGCAGTTCATGGGCTTGAGGTAGTAGTCGGTACCACCGTCGAGCTGCATGGGGGGGTACATGCCCTCCGCGTACCAGTCCAGGTGGCCGCTCTTCTCGAAGAGGGTGCCCTTGGTGGCGTGCGGGGTGTAGACGAACTCGTAGCCCTCTTCCTCGTGCCGCTTGCGCGAGTAGTCCTCCATGGTGCGGCGGATGACGCCGCCCCGCGGGTGGAAGACGGCCAGGCCGGAGCCGATCTCGTCCTGTACGGAGAACAGGTCGAGCTCGGTGCCGAGCTTGCGGTGGTCGCGCTTCTCGGCCTCCACGAGGAAGTCGAGGTGGGCCTTCAGCTCCTCCTTCGACGGCCACGCGGTGCCGTAGATGCGCTGGAGCATCGGGTTCTTCTCGCTGCCGCGCCAGTAGGCGGCGGCGTTGCGCATCAGCTTGAACGCCGGGATGTTGCGGGTGGTGGGCAGGTGGGGGCCTCGGCAGAGGTCCTTCCAGCACAGGTCGCCGGTCTTGGCGTCGAAGTTGTCGTAGATGGTCAGCTCGCCGCCGCCCACCTCGACGTTCGCGCCGTCGTCGGTCGACGCCGAACCCTTGATGCCGATGAGCTCGAGCTTGTAGGGCTCGTGTCCGAGCTCCTCGCGGGCCGCCTCGTCGGTGACCACGCGGCGGGCGAAGCGCTGGCCGCGCTTCTGGATCTCCTGCATCTTCTTCTCGATGGCCTTGAGGTCATCGGGGGTGAAGGGCTTCGCGACGTCGAAGTCGTAGTAGAAGCCGTCCCGGACCGGCGGGCCGATGCCCAGCTTGGCCTCGGGGAAGAGCTCCTGCACGGCCTGCGCCATGACGTGCGCGGTGGAGTGGCGCAGGATGTCGAGGCCGTCGGGAGAGGAGATCTCCACGGGCTCGACGGTCTCGCCGTCCTTCACCTCGTACGCGAGGTCCTTCAGCTCACCTGCGATGCGCGCGGCGACGATGGTGCGCTCGCCGGCGAAGAGCTCTGCCGCCGTAGTGCCCGTGGCCACCACGCGCTCGTCCCGCTCGGAATCGCGTTGGATGAACACACGGACGTCTGACACCGGTCTCTCCTGACTCAGGGGGTGCGCGAGCGAACACTGCGCGCCTGAATCGTACCGAGCGGATGGGCTGCGCCGCTAAACGGTTACCGCCGGGGCCGGCGGGAACCGCCGCCGGAGGCGGCTGCGTCCCTGGCTGCACAAGATCATTGGCGAACGCAGAGGAGCATGTCATGACGGGCACGGCTACCCGATACCTCTATCTGGTGCGGCACGGCGAGGCGACGTCGGAGGAGAGCGGGCTGACGGAGGACGGCCGTCGGCAGGCCGGGCTGCTCGGCCGGCGCCTGCGCGGCATCCCTCTCTCGGCCGTCCACCACGGCCCGCTGCCGCGGGCGGAGCAGACCGCACGTCTGATCGGCGACCAGCTGGAGAACGTCCCCCTGCACGTCTCGGACGTTGCCGGCGACTACATCCCCTACGTGCCGGCGAGGGAGGAGCTTCCGGCGGACTCCGCGGACCTCTTCCTCCGCTTTCTCGCCGGCGCCACGGAGGAGGAGCGGGAGCAGGGACCCGGGCTGGCCCGGCGGGCGCAGGACCTGTTCACCGGGCCGGTGGACGGCGCAGAGGACCGGCACGAACTGGTCGTCACCCACAACTTCCTGGTCGCCTGGCTCGTCCGGGACGCCATGGACGCACCGCATTGGCGCTGGCTCGGCCTCAACCACGCCAACGCCGCGCTCACCGTCATCCGGTACGCGCCCGGCCGGCCGGCCACCGTCCTCGTCTCCAACGACATGCGGCACCTGCCCGCCGAGCTGCGCTGGACCGGCTTTCCCCCGGAGCTGCACGTCTAGCGCGTGCCGCCCGGCCGTCCCGGCCGTCCTAGTCGTCCTAGTCGTCCGACGGCAGCGCGTCCCCGGCGTCGAGGGACTCGTCCAGGGACTTCATCAGGCGGTCCCGTTCGACCTCGTCCAGCGGCACCGGCCGCACGTCCGCGGCGTCCGTCAGCCGACGGAACCCGCCCCGCCGCTGCAAGCGTCCGCTGACCCGGATCGGCAGTCCGACCAGGTGGGCGTGGCCCGCCACCCGGTACGACTCCTCGTCGAGCACGACCCGGACGTACGGGATCTCGGCCCCGGCCAGGACCCGCAGCCGGACCGTGCCCCCACCGCCCGGGGCGGACCTCCGCATCCGGACCACGGCTCCCGCCACCCTGACCGGCACCGCGGGTTCGTCCCTCGTGTACCGCGCGGCCGCCTCCCGGAGCACCGGGAGGTCGCCGGGCGAGAACTCCACCGGCTCCGGCCGGGCCGCGCACCCCGCCGGGACCCCCGCCGCCGGGGCCCACGCCAGGGCCACCCGGGCACCCTCCGAGCCGTGGACCAGCGAGATGAGTGCCTCGGCGAGCTCCCGGCTGGCCCCGGCCTCGACCGCCGCGTCGAAGGCTTCCATGCCGCCGGTGGCTCGCTGGTAGTCCACGGCCTCGCGGGCGGCGTGCAGCGCGTGGTGGAGCCGGATCACCGTCCCCCGGCCCCCGTCGACGGGGACGTACGCGGTCAGCCGCCGGCCGCCCGGAGCCGGCCCCACCAGGACTCCGTCCAGTGCCCGCTCCGCCTGGCCGCGGTGCCGGGCCCCGTAGTAGCCGGCCCGCGCCCGGTCGGCCAGTGCCCCGGCGAGGAGCAGCTGGCGGGCGGCCGAGCGGAGCTGTTCCTGGACCGTCCAGTCGGCCTCGCCGTGGAGTCCGTACGCCCCTCGCGGGATCTCGCGTTCCCAGCGGATCTCGTCGCTCGGCACGCTGAGCCCGTACAGCACCTCGCGCGCCGACGGCAGCGCGCTGCGCGAGAGCGCGGTGAGCGCCTCTTCGAGCAGGTCGGCGCAGTCGGGGAAGGCCCGGCTCTCGGGGACGAGGAGGCTGGTGCCGCCGCTGCCCGTGGCGTACGGGGCGGGTGGCGTCCAGCGCCCGTACCGTCCGGCGGCGCCGCCGCGGCGCAGCCAGCCGTGCCGGTGCAACAGGGCGCCGAGCACGAGCGGATCGACCTGCGCGGGATCGGGGGCTCCCGCGGCGAACTCCGGTGAGGAGAGCGGCTCCAGGTGCGGTGACTGCCAGTTCATCAAGGTGTCCCTCCCGACCCGACCCGGGTCATGATCTCGCAGAGCGCCCGGTCGTCGAAGATCCGCGTGGTCGGGATCCGTACGGTGGTCCGGCGCCGGCCGGTCACGGGGTGCCCGGCGAGATTGGTCCAGTAGCAGCAGTGCCGCAGGTCGAGCCGGTCGTGCCCGGCGCTCAGCCATTGGTCGCGTTCCCGCGGGACGAGCATCACGACGAGGATCTTGTGCACGGCGACCGGCGTGCGGGCCAGCTTCACCAGGTGCTCGTTGTCGAGGGTGAAGCCGAAGGTGGGCCCGGCCGGTCCGGCCGGTATCTGGTAAGTCGCCTTGAGCTGGACCTTGATGGTCACCTCGTCGTCGACGACGTGCTCGGGGGCGCCGTGGCTGACGTGCCAGTCGATGCCGTTGTCGGGAAAGGGCTGGGACAGCGAGCAGCCGGCCGCGGCGACGACGGCGTGCAGGTATCCCACCTGAAGGGTTTCCATGCAGGCGGTGGTGGCGAGTGTGCCGCGCAGCGGTCCGCTCCGCGGGTCGGTCCGCGGATCGATCTGCCCCGCGAGCACCCCGCCCGGTTCGGGCTGCGCGAGCGCCATGGACGGCTCCCCATGCCTTCCGGGCTGTGCCGTTTCGAGCGGCCGTGCCGGGCCGCGTCAGATCCGTGCCAGGGTGTCGGGGTTGACGACCGGTCATGTGTGCGGTCCCCCAGTTGAGTTGTCTCCGCAGTCGGAGTCCCGCAAACGGCGTACGGGGCAAAGAGCCCGGGTATCACCGTTTCGGGCAAGGGTGGCGGGGCCTGGGGCGCGGTGCCCGGGTGGGGCCATCTGCCGACGGGTGACGAGGAGTTCGCCATGACACGCTGGTACGAGGGCCCGCTGGCCGCATTCGACACGGAGACGACCGGGGTGGACGTGGAGCGGGACCGGATCGTGTCCGCCGCGCTCATCGTGCAGGAGTGCGCGGGCGGCCGGATCCGCTCGACGCGCTGGCTGGTCAATCCCGGCATCCCGGTACCTCCGGGGGCCACGGAAGTGCACGGTCTGACCGATGAGCACCTCCAGCGCAACGGGCGGTGGCCCGCGCCGGTGGTGGAGGAGATAGCCCGCGCGCTCGGGGAGCAGCAGATGGCGGGGAGGCCGGTGGTGGTGATGAACGCGCCGTTCGATCTGACGCTGCTGGACCGGGAGTTGCGCCGCCACCGGGCGTCCTCGCTGGCCCGGTACCTGGACAACCGGCCGCTGACGGTGCTGGATCCGCGGGTGCTGGACAAGCATCTGGACCGCTACCGCAAGGGGCGCCGGACGCTGACGGATCTGTGCGCGCACTACGGGATAGAGCTGGAGGGGGCCCATGACGCGGGCGCGGACGCGCTGGCGTCCCTGGAGCTCGTACGGGCCGTGGGGCGCAGGTTCGCGGGCCGGCTGGAGCGGCTGACACCGGCGGAGCTGCACACGCTCCAGCAGGTGTGGCACGCGGCGCAGGCGCGGGGACTTCAGGCGTGGTTCGCACGGCAGGGCACGCCGGAGTCGGTGGATCCGCACTGGCCGCTGCGGCCGGAGCTGCCCGCTGCGGCGTGAGCCGGAGCTGCTCGCGGCGTGCGGGGCACGGCACGCGAAGGGTCCCGTACATGCGGAAGGCCGGTCCGTCACAAGACGGACCGGCCTGTCCCGGTGGGCGATACTGGGATCGAACCAGTGACCCCTTCGGTGTGAACGAAGTGCTCTCCCGCTGAGCTAATCGCCCGGGAACGGTGTGAACAATACAGAAGGCTCGGGGCTGGTTCAAACCGCTTCCGGCCGGGCCACCAGATGTGCGGCGAGCCCGCGCCGCCCGGCCCGCATCATCAGGGTGTGGTTGAGCCGGAACACCGGCCGCCCGGGGAACGCGAGCAGGCGCATCAGGGGGCGGCGCACCTCGACCTCCTGCTCGTACAGGGCCCGCGCGCCGCCGGGCCGCGACCGCACGGTCCAGCGCGCCCAGCCCTCCAGGTCACCGAGCAGGGCGACCTCCAGGATGCCGCGCACGGGGTCCCGCAGGAGTTCGGCCGCGCTCACGCGCAGGGTGTACGGGAGGGCGGAGCGGATGAAGGCGGTGCCGCTGCTCCCGTCGGCGGCGGGGGCGACGGCGCGGATCTGGGGCCACCACAGGGGGTAGGACTCGGGGCGTTCCAGGACGGCGTAGACGCGGGCGGGTGCGGCGTCGAGGTCCCACACGCTGCGGAAGCGGTAACGGGTCCACCGGTCGGCGGGGTTGGCGGGGGCGGCGCGGCCGGCGGGGCTGCTGCCCCGCGCGGCGCCGGGGCTGCAGATGCGGCTGCTTCGGTCCATGTCTCCAGTCTTGCGCGCGGCGGGGGCGCGCACCGGGTACTCAGCCGGAACTCACCCGGAGATGAGTACGTGCACCCATGTCCTGACGGGGTGATGGGCGCCACACTCCGAACCATGGACAACCCCCTGCCGCCGGCCGAGGAGCTCGTGCTCATCGACCGGGAACTGATCCAACTCGACGCCCGGCGCCACTTCCTGCTGAGTCGCCGTGCATGGCTGCTCGGCGCCCAGGCCCCCCACGCGTGGGGGGCGCCGGCCCGGCCGCCGGTGCCCGCGCAGGGAGCGGAGGCCTCGGCTCCCGGCGCGCAGAACGTGCTGCTGGTCCTGGGCGCGGTGCTGCTGGCCGTCGCGGCGCTGGCGTTCACGCTGGTCAGCTGGGGCTCCCTGGGGATCGCCGGGCGCAGCGCGGTGCTCGCCGTGGTGACGGCGGCGGCACTGGGCGCCCCGGTGGCGCTGCTGCGCCGGGGGCTGCGCTCGACCGCCGAGGCGGTGGCCGCCGTCGGTCTGCTGCTGACGGTGCTGGACGCGTACGCGCTGTACGCCGTCGGCATGCCGGAGGTGGACGGCACGGCGTACGCGGCCGGTGCCGCCGCGGCTCTGGCGGCTGTGTGGGCGGGGTACGGGCGCTCCCTGCCCGCGCTGCGGATCCCGGTCCCCGCGGCGCTGCTGACGGCGCAGCTCCCGCTGCCGCTGGCGGCGCTGGCCGCCGGGGCGGCGGGGCTGGACATGGCCTGGGCCCTGCTGGGGACGGCTGCGCTGGACGCGGGGCTGGTGCTGCTGCGGCCCGGGCGCTGGTCCCGCTGGGCGGGGGCGGCGGGCTCGGTGGCGGGCGGGGCCGCGCTGCTGACGGGTCTGGTCGAGTCCGCGGCGGCGGAATCGACGGGCGCGGCCCTGGCTCCTTCGGCGCGGCTGGCGGCGGTGGCCGTGCTCGCGCTGGTGGTGGCGTGGCGCGCTTCCGGCCTGCGGGCCGCCTTCGCGGCGGCCGGTGCCTTCGCGGCGGTGGCGGCGCTGGGCGGCCTGTTCCGGCCGGAGCTGAGCCCGCCCTGGGCGGCGGTCGCGTACCTCGTGGTGGCGCTGCCCCTGCTGGGGGCCCTACGGGTCTCCGCGCTCCCGGAGCCGGTGAGGCGCGGCCTCGCCCTGGCCGGTGCGGGGGTGGCCGTCCTGCAGGCGGTGGCCTGCGTGGCGTGGGTGGCGACGGTGCTGGTGGACCGGCTGCGGGTGCTGGAGGAGGTCTGGTCGGTGACGACGCCCGCTCCGGCGGCCGCCGACGGCCCGGGGCTCGCCGCGCCGGTGGCGCTGCTGCTGACGGCCGGGGCCGCGTGGTGGCTGGTCCGGGTGCTCCCGGAGCGGCCTGAGGCCGGGGTGGCGGCGGTGGTCCTGGGCTGGGCGGCGCTGTTCACGGCCCCCGTGGTGCTCGATGCGGCCCCGGGTGCGGTCTTCGCGGCCCAACTCGCGGTGACGCTGACGGCGGGACTGCTCGCGCTGCGGTCCACGGCGGTGGCGGTCGCCGGCGCGCCCGCGAAGGACGCCGCGGCGGCCGGCGGCAGCCCGACGGGCTCCGGGACCGTCGGCGACGGCATCCCCGCGGGCTCCGGGTCCGCGGCGGTCGCCCTTCGCAGTCTCGTGGGGGTGGCTGCGGGCGCCTGCGCGCTGGTGGGGGCCCTGAACGTGTCCGTGGCGGCCCTGGACGGCCGGCTGGCCACCTTCGGGGTGTTCGGCCTGCTGGGGGCCGCCTGCGCGGCGGGAGCGGCGTACCGGCCCGCCCCGGAGTGGGCCCGCGCGGGGGCCGCGGCGCTCGCCGTCGGGTACGCGGCGCTCCTCGCGGTGGCGTTGGGCGCGCTGCTGGATCGGCCGGTGGCCTGGTGGGCGCCGCCGGTGCTGGTGGTCCCGGCGGTGGTGGCGGCGCTCGGGCCGCGGCTGGGCGTCGTACGGGTCCCGGCCGAGGTCGCGGCGGCCGCCTCGGGCCTCCTCGCGGTGGCCCTGGCCACCGGGGACGCTCCGGTGCTCGCGCTGGTCCTGGCCTTGGCCGGGGTGGTGTGCGCTGCGGCGGCGGTGCGGTCCGAGCGCCGGTCGGCGGCGGCCTGGCCGGCCGGGGTGCTGTTCCTCGCGGCGACCTGGGTACGGCTGGCGGCTTCGGAGGTGACGGTGCCCGAGGCGTACACCCTGCCGGTGACGGCGGCGGCGCTGGCCGTGGGGTTCCTGCGGCGGCGCCGTGATCCGCTGGCCGGGTCCTGGACGGCGTACGGGCCGGGTCTGGCGGCGACCCTGCTGCCGAGCACCCTCGCGGTGTGGGGCGATCCGCACTGGCTGCGACCGCTGCTGCTGGGGACGGCCGCGCTCGGGGTGACCCTGGCCGGTGCCCGCGGCCGGCTCCGCGCACCGCTGCTGCTGGGCGGGGCGACGCTGACGGCGGTGGCCCTGCACGAGCTGACCCCGTACGTCGTCCAGGTGGTGGACGCGCTGCCGCGCTGGCTCCCGCCGGCCCTGGCGGGGGTGCTGCTGCTGGCGGTGGGGGCCACCTACGAGAAGCGGCTGCGCGACGCCCGCCGACTGCGGGAGGCCATCGGCCGGCTGAGGTAGCCCGGCGGGGCCGGAGCGGGGGCCGGACGGGTGAAAAAGCCAGAGGCCCGGAGACTGTGAAAGTCTCCGGGCCTCTGGTCCGGGTGGGCGATACTGGGTTCGAACCAGTGACCCCTTCGGTGTGAACGAAGTGCTCTCCCACTGAGCTAATCGCCCGGACGCACCGCAAACATTACCGCATGTCAGCGGTGCTCTCCGCCATGGGCGGGCGGGCTCACTGGTCCTTGAGGTTCCAGGGCAGCACGAGCCCGTACTTCCACAGGTAGAAGCCGATCAGGACGCCCGCGATCACGAGCCCGACGCTGGTCAGGATGATGTTGCGGCGGCGGACCTTCGGATCCAGGGCCTTGTGGGCGGCCTCGCTGACCTTGCGCTTGGTCCAGCGCAGGGCGAGGTGGGCCCAGGCGAATTCGGTGGCCCAGATCGCGAGGCCCGCGAAGATCGCCACCCAGCCCGGTCCGGGCAGGACCAGCATGGCGATGCCGGCGCCGATGACGGCGAGGCCGACGACGAAGACGCCGACCTGCCAGCTCAGGTGCAGACCTCGACGGGCCTTGATGAAGTCCGGCGCCTTGGAGACGTGCGGCGCCTCCTCGGCGGCGGATCCCGTCGTGGATTCGGCCGTGGATTCGGCCGCGGGCTCGGCGGCGGATCCGGCTGTGGATTCGGCAGCGGACTCGTTGGTCTCGCGGTCACTCCCCGTGTTCATGGAGTCGAATCTACCCGAGGTGCCAGCACACGTGAATGGTCGTTTGGATCCGCCGTCCGAGGGACCCAGAGGTCCGCAAAACGGTCAGAGGGGTTTACAACGGCACCGTAGGTGGCATGTCGATTTCGCCGACGTGCGAATCCCCGAGCGCACACTGAGCGAAAGGCCCTGGCGCTTATGAACACCACGGTCAGCTGCGAGCTGCACCTGCGCCTCGTTGTGTCGAGCGAGTCCTCACTGCCTGTTCCCGCGGGCCTGCGGTATGACACGGCCGACCCCTACGCCGTGCACGCCACCTTCCACACCGGCGCCGAGGAGACGGTCGAATGGGTATTCGCCCGCGACCTCCTCGCCGAGGGCCTTCACCGGCCCACCGGTACCGGAGACGTCCGTGTCTGGCCGTCCCGCAGTCACGGTCAGGGGGTCGTCTGCATCGCCCTGAGCTCACCGGAGGGAGAAGCACTGCTCGAAGCACCCGCCCGAGCACTGGAGTCGTTCCTCAAGCGGACGGACGCCGCGGTTCCACCCGGGACCGAACACCGGCACTTCGACCTCGACAAGGAGCTCTCCCACATCCTGGCCGAATCCTGAGCCAGGCCTACAGAGGGAACCCTCCCCCGGCTGAGCCCGGGGGCCGTACGACACCGTCCGACTCGGGGCGACGGTGCACGGCGGACAACCACATACGGAAGTGCCGGCGCTGTTCATGCGGAAGCCACCCGCGTGGACGGCGCCGGTGCGCTTTGGGGTGACCCGCTAGAGTCGGCCACCAGCGGCGGCAGCAGACCGTCACCGCAGGCCCGGCCCTTGAGGGAGACCCCGTGCAGATCCCCCACGACACCCGTCGCGCGCTCGACGTCGTCGTCGCGCTGGTGAACACCTCGGCCGAGACCGAGCAGCCCGACGGGCTGGCGGACGTGAACGCGCTGCGCGGCTTCGTCCACGAGTACGCGATCAGCGACGTCGGCGAGCTCAGCGCCCGCGATCTCGCCGGCGTGCGCACGGTGCGCGGCAAATTCGCCCAGATCTTCGCGGCGCCCACCTCGCGCGCGGCCTCCGTCCTGATCAACGAGCTGGTCGCGACGGCCGGCACCACCCCGCAGCTGACCAACCACGACGGCTACGACTGGCACGTGCACTACTTCGCCCCGGGCGCGTCGGTGGGAGACCACCTGGCGGCCGACGGCGGCATGGCACTGGCCTTCATCGTGGTCTCGGGCGAGCAGGAGCGGCTGCGCCGCTGCGAGGCCCCGGACTGCCGGCGGGCCTTCGTCGACCTGTCCCGCAACCGCTCCCGGCGCTACTGCGACAGCCGCACCTGCGGGAACCGGCTGCACGTGGCGGCGTACCGGGCCCGGCGCAAATCGGAGCTGGGGACGGAGCCGGGCTCAGAGCAGGAAGAGATCGTGCACGGCGGCGAGCAGCAGCAAGCCGCCGATCACGGCTAGGAAGATCATCAAGGGCGGCTGGGAGAGCGCGAAGAGGCAGCCTCTCGGCTCCTCGGCGACGGGAACGGTGGCCGGCGCGGGAACGGCGGGCTCACCCGATGTTGTGTCGGGCATGTCGGGGCGATGATGGCCCAGCGGACCCGCGCGCGCCCCTCAACACGCCAGACGGAACGCGCGAGTTCACCGGATCCCGTCAGATCAGGTGGTTCCCGTCCCGGATCGCCGCGCGGACCTGCCGCGCGGACCGGGGCCGCGCGGCCGGGGTCGGCCGGGTCATATGCCGTGCTTCTTGAGGATCGCCTCGATGTCGGAGAAGTCCTCGGCGGGGGCGGCGGCCGGGGTGGGCCGCGGGCGGGCACCGTCGCCCAGCGAGGGCGCGGAGGCGGCCGGGGCGACGGCCTCCTGGGCCGGGCGGCCCTTGGCGGCCTTCGGCTGCTTCTGCCTTCCCTCCCCCGCGCCCGCTCCGCGCCGCTCTATCGCGCGGGTGGTCACGAAGAGGAGCCAGGCCAGCCCCAGCACGGCGAACCCGGCCCAGACGGTCGGCTTGAAGACGATCCCGGTCGCCCACGCCACGACGCCCGTCATCACCAGGCCGACGGGCACCAGCGAGTACGCCGCGATCCGCGTGGCCGCGAGGAATCGCTTGCGGTAGGCGGTCAGCGCGGCGAGGCCCAGGCCCGCCGCGGACACCGCGGAGCAAATGGTCTCGGCGAGCATGCGGGGCCTCCAGGGGGCGGTGCGGTCGGTCGGACCCGGCCGGCGGGCCGGGCGTTCTGTCCCCATCCATCCTGCACCGGCGACCCTCGCCCTGGCCACGTCCGGAGCCCCCCGCGGGCGGATCTCCGGGACATCTCCGGGTCCCGTCTCCTCCCGAGGTCCCGGTCCGCGCTCATCCCGCGGGCTGGGAGACTGTCCGTATGACCGATTCCGTGATCCTCGACGTCTGGTGCGAACTTCAGTGCCCGGACTGCCACAGCGCCCTGGACGACGTGCGCGCCCTGCGGGCCCGCTACGGCGACCGGCTGGACATCCGGCTGCGCCACTTCCCGCTCGAGAAGCACAAGCACGCCTTCGCCGCCGCACAGGCCGCGGAGGAGGCCGCCGAGCAAGGGCAGGGCTGGCCCTACGTGGAGGCCGTCCTCGCCCGCACCGCGGAGCTCGGCAAGGCCGGCGAATCGGTGCTCGTCGAGGTCGCGCGTGAACTGGGCCTGGACGCCGAGGAGTTCGACACCGCCCTGATCGACGGCCGGCACATCCTGATCGTGGACGCCGACCAGGCCGAGGGCAAGGCGATCGGCGTGACCGGCACCCCGACGTACGTGATCGACGGAGAGCGCCTCGACGGCGGCAAGAGCCAGGAGGGCCTGCGCGAGCGCATCGAGGAGATCGCCGACCGGCTGCTCGGCGCGAACTAGGGCCTGTCGTCAAACTCCCTTCTGCGGGCGACGACGGGAGTTTGACGACAGGCCCCAGACCTGTCGCCTCAGATCAGGTCCTTGGCGTAGTTGAAGTTCGTCGTCCGGTAGCCGAGGGACTCGTAGAGCCGCAGGGCCGGGAGGTTGTCCGTGAAGACGTGCAGGGCGAGCACCCGGTGGCCGGCGGCGAGGGCGACGCCCTCCGCGAGGAGCATCAGGTCCCGGCCGTGGCCGCGGCCCCGGTGCTCCTCGGCGACCGCGACGTCGTAGACGTACGAGTCCCCGCCGTTCGGCGCGACCCATACGGTGCCCACGGGGACCCCGGCCGCCTCCAGCACGGAGAAGCTGACGCCCGGGGTGGCCAGGCCCAGCGGCAGCATGGACGCGTGGTCGTTGACCGACTTCGTCCGTGCGGCCCCGGCCGGCATGCCACGGCTGACCCAGTTCTGCGCGTAGCTCTCCAGCGCCTCCGCGTGCCAGGTCTCGAACTCGGCCTCCGTCATCGGGCGGCCTGCCACCCCCTCGGACAGCGCGGGCGGCCCGGCCGGCAGCTCCTTGGCCATGTTGCGGCTGTACTCGGCGTACCCGAGGGAGCCGGCCAGCCGCAGCCCGCCCGCCGAGCCGGCCGGGACCGACACGCGGATCCGACGGCAGCCCCAGCCGCGCAGTACTTCCTCGGCGGCGAGTGCGGCGACCGTGGCACGGCCGCGCCGGCGGTCGGGCTCCTCGACTGCGAGGTCGCGGATCTCGGCGACCGTCGGCCCGAAGGGGGTGTCGGCGGCGAGCAGCAGGGCGCCGACGCGCCTGCTGTTGACGCGGATCTCGTACGGGCGCGAGCGCGCCCCGCCGGTGCTCTGCTGAAGCGGCCCGCTCGGCCGCAGGGTGGTGGTCATCAGTCGAGTTCTACCCGCCCTGCGGCCCGAAGCACAGCAGATATGCCCGGTCCCCCGGTCAGGAGCGGGGGTCGGCGTCCTCGGCGGCGCGGGCGTCGAAGATCCGCATGGCCTCGGCCGTGACGGGGCCGGGGGCGGAGCCCAGCTCGCGCCCGTCGATCCGTACGACGGCCTGGACGTCGCGCAGGGAAGAGGTCAGGAAGACCTCCTCCGCCTGCTCGAGCGCTTCGAAGGGCAGGTCTGTCTCCTTGGCCCCGCACCATTCGGCGACGAGCGCCCGGGTGATGCCCGCGAGGCAGCCGGAGGCCACGGGCGGAGTGTGCAGCTGCCCGTCGAGGACGACGAACACGTTGGAGCCGGTGCCCTCGCAGAGCCGCCCGACGGTATTGGCGAAGAGGGCCTCGGAGGCGCCGGACCGGTGGGCGGCGGCGAGCGCGACCACGTTCTCGGCGTACGAGGTGGTCTTCAGGCCCACCACGGCGGAGCGCTCGTTGCGCACCCACGGCACGGTGACCACGGCGGTGGTGTCGGGGCGGCGCGTGGACCCGGCCAGCGCGACGATCAGCGTCGGGCCGGCGTCGCCGCGGTCGGAGCCCAGCGGGGAGACGCCCCCGGTGTAGGTGACGCGCAGCCGGCCGAGCGGTACCGGGTTGGCCTCCAGTACGGCGGCGCAGGCGCGGCGCACCTCGTCCGGGTCCGGGTCCGGGAGGCCGAGCCCCCGGGCGGAGCGGGTCAGCCGCTCCAGGTGCCGGGTGAGGGCGAAGGCCGTGCCGTGCTCCGCCTTGAGCGTCTCGAAGACCCCGTCGCCGACGGTGAGGCCGTGGTCGAACACGGACACCTTCGCTTCGTCCGCGTCCCGCAGTGCTCCGTCGAGCCAGATCCTCACCGTACGGTCCTCCCGCTTTCGTCCGTCTGCGTTTCCGTCGGGCCCGTCGGGCCCGTCGGGCCTGTCCTGCCGGTCGCACCGGTGAGACCGGTTGCGTTCGCCTCGACGGCTCCCGACGCTACCCGCAACAGCCGGGCGGCCTTCAGCTCGGTCTCCGCCCACTCGCGGTCGGGGTCGGAGCCCCAGGTGATCCCGGCACCGGTGCCGAAGAGCAGCCGGGGACCGCCGGGGGCCGTGCGGTCGATCCAGAAGGTCCGGATGCCGACGGCGAGCTCGGCCGTGCCCCGGTCGGCGTCGACCCAGCCGATGCCTCCGCAGTAGGGGCCGCGCGGGGCGGTCTCCAGGGCCTCGATGATCCGCAGGGCCGAGGATTTGGGGGCTCCGGTGACGGAGCCGGGCGGGAAGGTCGCGGCGAGCAGCTCGGGCCAGCCGGCGCCCTCGGCGAGTTCCCCGGCGACGGTGGAGACGAGGTGGACGAGGCCCGGGTGCTCTTCGAGCGCGCACAGCTCGGGGACGGTCACGGAGCCGGTGGCGCAGACCCGACCGAGGTCGTTGCGTACGAGGTCCACGATCATCACGTTCTCGGCGTGGTCCTTGGGCAGCAGATCGGCGGCGGTGCGGCCGGTGCCCTTGATCGGGCCGGACTCGACGCGACGGCCGGTGCGGCGCAGGTAGAGCTCGGGGGACGCGGTGGCGATCTCGACGCCGTGAGCCGGCAGCCGAATCGTTCCTGCGTACGGGGCCGGGTTGCCGCGCGCGAGCAGCGCGGTCAGGGCGTCCACATCGGCGCCCGCCGGATCGGGGAGCGGCGCGGACATCACGCGGCAGAGGTTGGCCTGGTAGACCTCGCCCGCCTCGATGTGCTCGCGGATGCGGCGTACGCCCGCGATGTACGCGGCGCGGCCGAGGGAGGAGATCCACTCGTCGGCGTCGGGGCCGCGCCAGGCCCCGGGGACGGGGGCCGGTACCGGGTCGGGGCGTATGTCCCCGAAGCGCGCACAGACGAGACGGCCTTCGAAATCGGCCGTCACCGCCCAGAAGCCGGTGGAGTCGAGGGCACCAGGATCGCTGGTGACATCTCTGAGGTCGGTCGCGAGAAGGCCGCCGAAGCGGGCGAGGGGAGGCAGGTCGTGCACGGCTGCGAGTCTATGACCGGTGACGCCCCTGCGCCGGTGGGGCGTCCGCCGGGTGACCGGCGGTGATCGGGCGGCAGCACGCTGCGGAAACGCGTTTTTGAGCTGGCCCGGGAATCCGCTAGAGTTCAACACGTCGCCAGGGAGCGAAGGGGAAAACCCCGGAGCGAACACGGTGACCTGCGGACGTAGCTCAGTTGGTAGAGCACCACCTTGCCAAGGTGGATGTCGCGAGTTCGAGTCTCGTCGTCCGCTCTGAGGTGGGGGATCATCTTCCCGAGGACCCCCTGCTTGCTCCATGGTGGAGTGGCCGAGAGGCGAGGCAACGGCCTGCAAAGCCGTCTACACGGGTTCAAATCCCGTCTCCACCTCCAAGGACGATTAGCTCAGCGGGAGAGCGCTTCCCTGACACGGAAGAGGTCACTGGTTCAATCCCAGTATCGTCCACTGGTCCGCAAGGATCCCCGCGCGATTAGCTCAGCGGGAGAGCGCTTCCCTGACACGGAAGAGGTCACTGGTTCAATCCCAGTATCGCGCACGCAGTACACTTCACACCTGCCACCTGCGGTGCTCGCACCGTGAACGTGGTCCCGCGCGATTAGCTCAGCGGGAGAGCGCTTCCCTGACACGGAAGAGGTCACTGGTTCAATCCCAGTATCGCGCACCAGTTGTCCGAAAGCCCCGGCCGTTCCCACGGCCGGGGCTTTCGCGTGTGCGGGCTGCGGCCCCCCGCGGAGCTTGTGGGCCCCGGGCGGGAGGACGGGTGGGTGCCGGTCGGTTCCGGGCCCCCACCCCGCCACTCCCTTGGACTCAGGAGGAGAAGAGCATCCGGCCGAAGCCGCCCTTGCGGTGGCCGTGACCGTGGCCGTAGCCGCCGTGCTGCGGGGCACCCCAGGCGGGCGCGGGGGCCGCGTGCTGCTGCGGGTACGCGGCGGGGGCGGGGGCCGGCGGGGCGGCCGGGGGCGGGACCTGGCCGTACTGGGAGGTGTACTGGGACTCCAGGCGGGTCAGCGCCTCCAGCTCGCCGTAGTCGAGGAAGATGCCGCGGCAGCCGCTGCACTGCTCGATCTGGACACCATTGCGGTTGTACGTGTGCATCATCGCGTGACACTTCGGACACTGCATGACCGGACCAACTCCTCGCCGTTCGCGTCGACACCGGATGCGTACCCGGTGGCGTGAGGCTCACCCTACGACGGAGGCTTCGACTCCAAGTCGGGCGGGAGGGAGGCAATTCGGGCACAGGCCTCCACCATCAGCCGCTCCACGTCGTCGAGTCGGCGCCGCTCGCCGGCTGCTTTGGCGAGGGCCAGCGCGGCCGTCTGCACGGTGAGCGCGCGGGCCGCGAGGTCGAGTTCCGGCCAGGGGTCGCTGCCGGGCGGACCGGCCGCGGGGCCGCCGGCGGCGCGGTAGGCGTCGAGGAAGCGCAGCCAGGTCCCGGTGTCCAGCAGCCCGGCGGCGTACCAGGCCGCGGGCCGGGCGAGGTCCCAGGCGGGCGTGCCCAGTCCCAGATCGTCCACGTCGATCAGCCGCCAGCCCCCGGCCGGGCCCCGGACCAGCTGCCCGAGGTGCAGATCGCCGTGGCAGAGCGCCCCGCCGGACGGCGCCGGACCCTCTCCCCGGGCCCACCCGGGGAGCGTGGCCGCGGCGGCCCGTACGAGCCGTGCCAACTCCGCGGCGTCGGCGTCCGTGCCTGCCGGCCCGGCCGGCACCGCCTGCCCTGCGGGGATGGACAGAACGGCGCGGCGGGCTCGGTCTGCTCGACCGGAGGACGGCCCGGCGGGGAGCGCGGCAGCCGCTTCGGCTCGGGTCGGCCTATCGCTGGAGCCGTGGTCGCGGTCTCGGCCTTGGCCTTGGCCTTGGCCTTGGCCGTAGGTGCAGTCGCGGCCGTGGTCGTGGCCGCAGTCGGAGGGGCGTTCCCCGGCCGGGCGCCCCCGCCGTGCTCCGCTCGGGTCGTCGGCTTCCGCGCCCGCGGAGCGCCCCTGCACGGCGCGTCCCCCTGCGACCGGGGTCTCGGGCGGGTGCGCCGCGTCGAGGCGGTGGAGGGCGCGGGCGAGTTTCGCCGGGCCGCGCATCGGGGGGAGCGGGTACGGGAGGTGGTGGAGCGGGGTCCGGTGGAGGGCGGCCAGGAGCTCGGCGGCCGGCTCCCAGGGGGCCTCCTCGGGGCGGTCCGGAGCGACCGGAGCACCGTAGGGCCACAGGGAAACGGGCCGGGAGCCGACCAGGCCGAGCCCGGTGCGCAGCGGGGGCAGCAGGACCCCGGCCAGCGCGGGGTCCCCCGCCACGCGGATCCGTACCGCCAGGTCGTCGGGATCGCTGTCGCCGGCGTGCGCCTTGGCCACGACGTCCCCGCAGCGGACCACGGTGCCGTCGTCGCGGTCCGCGAGGAGCACGTACTCCGCCGCGCCCGCGTACGCGGCGAGCTCGGCCGCGCTCACTCGCTCCAGCGGAACCACGCCTCGGCTCTCCCCGTGCTCCGCACCCGGGCGGGTGCTCCTCGGGACGAGCGTACGCAGCGCGGGGCCGGACGGCAGTGGCGGCACCACCGTTCGGGCACCGCCCGCCTCCGCCGGGCGGAGTCCGGCGCAGCGACCCCGAGCCCGGGAAGTGCGCCGGCGCGAGGGGCGCGTCAAGAGGGTGTGCGCGCGGGCATGAAAAAGGGTGCTGCGCGTCCGGCTCCCCAGCCGTACGCGCAGCACCCTTCACCTGCCGTCCGTCGACCGCTCCCCCGTCCCCACGGGGTTCGGCCGGTGACAGTCCCGGCCCAGGCCGCTCTCCTGGGCCCGGGGCGCCGCTCAGCGCCCCAGCATCACGCTTACGGACGACGCCTGTGCCACCACCTGGTCGAAGCCTCCGAAGAGGAAGAGCAGGAGGGCGGCCAGGGGGAGCACCATGGCCGCGGCCACCAGTGGGTGGCGACGACCGGACTCATGGCTGTTGAACGCGAATGCCTTGCGTCCCTGCCGTGCGATGTCCGCCATGGTCCTCTCCCTGTCGTTTGGCAGCGGCGGGTTTGTGACCTCGGGGGACGAGTGCTCCACCCGCCGCTTGTCTTCAACACTAGGCGCGGGAAAGGCTTCTGGCCTCATGCCTTCGTACCCATTGCCTGGCCTCCAGGAGGATGAGGAGTCCACCTCGCGTGTACTCCCCTGGGTGGAGACCCGTCCCCCGGTCTGAGGGTCTTCCCGGAGGGGATGACCGGAGCGTAGTGACTTCGCTCACTTCCGTCACTCACCGCACACGTCCGGCCTCCGACCAGGCGCTCCCAAGATCAACCGGACGGGCCCGGTCCGACCGCCGGCCGCCGCTCCCCCGCCACCCCGCCCCGAACCCCAATTCCCTTGAGTCCGGCCCGGCTTGGCCGAACGGCCCCGCTCCGCACATGCGTCCTACCGGTGGTCCCGTGACTCCCCAAGTGGACTGCCCCGTACTGACAATCGAATCCCCCGGCGAGGGCGCGGCCTCTGAGCGCGCATGCCGGATGGTCCGTAAGCTGTGCCACGTCAACAGGACGACCGGTCAGCGGGGTGGACATGGCGATGATGCGGCTCCGGCGCGAGGACCCGCGTGTCGTCGGCTCGTTCAGGCTGCACCGGCGCCTCGGCGCCGGCGGCATGGGTGTCGTCTATCTGGGCTCCGACCGGCGCGGACAGCGCGTCGCGCTCAAGGTGATCCGGCCGGACCTCGCCGAGGACCAGGAGTTCCGCTCGCGCTTCGCGCGCGAGGTCTCCGCCGCCCGGCGGATCCGCGGCGGGTGCACCGCGCGCCTGGTCGCCGCGGACCTGGAGGCGGAGCGCCCCTGGTTCGCCACGCAGTACGTGCCCGGCCCCTCCCTGCACGACAAGGTGGCCGAGGAAGGCCCCCTGACGGCCGCGGCCATCGCCGCCATCGGCGCCGCGCTCTCCGAGGGACTGGTCGCCGTGCACGAGGCCGGGGTGGTCCACCGCGACCTCAAGCCCTCGAACATCCTGCTGTCGCCCAAGGGCCCGCGCATCATCGACTTCGGGATCGCCTGGGCGACCGGGGCCAGCACCCTCACCCACGTGGGAACGGCCGTGGGCTCCCCGGGCTTCCTGGCTCCCGAGCAGGTGCGCGGAGCCGCCGTCACGCCCGCCACGGACGTCTTCTCCCTCGGCGCCACCCTCGCCTACGCGGCCACCGCCGACTCGCCCTTCGGGCACGGCAGTTCCGAGGTCATGCTGTACCGGGTGGTGCACGAGGAGCCCCATCTCCAGGGTGTTCCGGACGCGCTCGCGCCCCTCGTACGGGCCTGCCTGGCGAAGGATCCCGACGACCGGCCGACCACGCTCCAGCTGTCGATGCGGCTCAAGGAGATCGCGTCCCGCGAGGCGCACGGGATGGGCGACAGCCGCCCGCCGGCGCAGCGCGCCCGGACCGAGCGGCCGACGGGGCGGCTGCCTGAGGGCTACGTCGAGGACGCAGAGGGGTACGCCGACCAGCGCACGGAGCGCCGCAGCGCCGGCACTCCCGTTCCGGGACGTCCGGGTACGGGAACCGGAGCGGGTCAGGGGAAGGCGCAGACCAGGGGTCAGGGACCGCGCGGCGGGCCGGACTCGCGGCCCTCCTCGCCCCGGAGCACCGGCTCGCGGGGACCCGGCTCCACCGCCGGGCGTACGGGCGGCCGCCCGGCTCCCCGTACGACGGGCACGGGGCGGCGGCCGTCACGGCCGGACCCCAAGCTGATGCGCCAGCGCCTGATCGTCTTCGTCGTGGTGACGCTGCTCGTGGCGCTGGGCATCGCGCTGGCCCAGAAGCTCTAGGGGGTGTCTTGCTGATCGGCAAGACACCCCCTAGGTCCAGTCCTTACGGACGACCGCTGGCCACCGCGTAGAAGGCGACGGCCGCGGCCGCGCCCACGTTCAGCGAGTCCACCCCGGCCGCCATGGGGATCCGTACCCACTCGTCGGCGGCGACCAGTGCCTGGGTCGACAGCCCGTCCCCCTCCGCGCCCAGCATCAGCGCGACCCGCTCCAAGGTCTGCGGGGCGGCCTCGTCGATCGGCGAGGCCTTCTGGTGCGGGGTGAGGGCGAGCAGCTTGAAGCCGGCCTCGCGGACCGATTCCAGGCCCTTGGGCCAGGCCTCCAGCCGGGCGTACGGGACGGAGAACACCGCGCCCATGGAGACCTTGACGGAGCGCCGGTACAGCGGGTCCGCGCAGTCGGGCGAGAGCAGGACCGCGTCCATGCCGAGGGCGGCGGCGCTGCGGAAGATGGCGCCGATGTTGGTGTGGTCGTTCACCGCTTCCATGATGACCACGCGCCGGGTGGTGGCGAGCAGTTCCTCGGCCGTGGGCAGCGGCTTGCGCTGCATGGAGGCGAGGGCGCCGCGGTGCACGTGGTAGCCGGTGACGCGCTCGGCGAGCTCCGGGCTGACGGCGTAGACCGGGGCCGGGAGCTCGTCGATGACGTCGCGCATGACGTCGACCCACTTCGCGGAGAGCAGCATGGAGCGCATCTCGTACCCGGCGTCCTTGGCGCGTCTGATCACCTTCTCGCCTTCGGCGATGAAGAGACCTTCCGCGGGCTCGCGCCTGCGCCGGAGTTCTACGTCGGTCAGGGCCGTGTAGTCGCGCAGGCGCGGGTCGTCGGGGTCCTCGACGGTGATGAGATCAGCCACAGGGTGATACTGCCTTGTCCTGGGTGCGGTGCCAACGGCTCTGCCGGGTTGCGGGATTGCGGGGGTGTCACTCGGCCACGGGCCGGTGGACCTTCACCACGTCGCCGATCACGATGACGGCGGGCGGCCGTACCTCCTGGGCACGGACGGTCTCGCCGACCGTGGCCAGGGTGGCGTCCACCCGGCGCTGGGAGGCGGTGGTGCCCTCCTGGATGACGGCGACGGCGGTGTCGGCGGGGCGGCCGTGGCGGACCAGCGCCTCGGCGATCAGGCCGATCTTGTCGACGCCCATGAGGATGACCAGGGTGCCGGTGAGCTTGGCCAGCGAGGCCCAGTCCACCAGCGAGCGCGGGTCGTCGGGGCCGACGTGGCCGCTGACCACGGTGAACTCGTGGGCCACGCCCCGGTGGGTGACCGGGATGCCGGCCGCGCCGGGCACCGAGATGGAGCTGGAGATGCCGGGCACGACGGTGCAGGGGATGCCGGCCTCGGCGAGGGCCTGGAGCTCCTCCATGCCGCGGCCGAACACGTACGGGTCCCCGCCCTTGAGCCGGACCACGGCCTTGCCGGCCTTGGCGTGCGTGATGAGGGCCTCGTTGATGGCCTCCTGGGCCATGAAACGGCCGTACGGGATCTTCGCGGCGTCGATGACCTCGACGTGCGGCGGGAGCTCGTCCAGGAGGTCACGGGGGCCGAGCCGGTCGGCGATGACCACGTCGGCCTCGGCGAGGAGGCGGCGGCCGCGGACCGTGATCAGGTCCGGGTCGCCGGGCCCGCCACCGACGAGGGACACGCCGGGGGTGTGCGGGCGGGCGGCGGTCAGGGAGCCGTCCCGCAGCCCCTCGACGACCGCATCGCGGACGGCGGCGGAGCGGCGGGGGTCGTTGCCGCTCAGTACGGCGACGGTGACGCCCTCCACCCGGCCGGTGGCCGGCGTCCAGGCGCTCGCGGCCTCGGCGTCGTCGGCGCGGACGCACCAGATCCGCTCGCGCTCGGCTTCGGCGGAGGCGGCGTCGTTGGCGGCGCGGTCCCGGGTGGCCACCAGGGCGTACCAGGCGCCGGCCAGGTCGCCGTCCTCGTAGCGGCGGCGCTCCCAGCGGATCTCACCGGTCTCCGCCATGGCGTCCACGGAGGGGGTCGCGGAGGGCGAGATCAGGACGATGTCGGCGCCGGCGGCGATGAGCGCGGGCAGCCGGCGCTGGGCGACCTGGCCACCGCCGATCACGACGACGCGGCGGCCCGTGAGGCGGAGTCCGACGGGGTAGGCGGGGTGTGCCGGGTGTCCCATGGCGGTTGCGGCTCCTGATGCGGCGGTGACGGCGGGCCGCTGCGTCGCTGGAGCGGCTGATCGGGCGGTGACGTGCGGTGGCCCGTCCGGGGTCCACGATACGACCCACCTGCGCAGTGGTCGCCTCGGGGGCAGCTCCCCGGCCCGGCGGTGCCCCGGCTCCTCCCCAGGCCACGGGGCTGCCGCCCCATGATCCCCGGCCCGTAGGCGGGCTCCGGCCCCCGGACGGCTGCGCGGCCGACACGGCTCGACCGGGCCCTGCGGGGCTTTCCCCACCCCGCCCCTTCCCGAAACCGGGGCTCCGCCCCCGGCCCCCCGCTCCTCGAACGCCGGAGGGGCTGGTTTGGCCGGTGGCGGGGACGGGGTGGGCCCCCGCAGCATCCCCTACTTCTCGGTGACCCCCGCCGAGTCGAACGTAGCCACCTCGTGCATGGCCCGTGCAGCACTCTGCACCAGCGGCAGCGCCAGCAGCGCCCCCGTACCCTCGCCGAGGCGCAGGTCCAGATCGACGAGCGGGCGCAGCCCGAGCTTGTTCAGGGCGGCCACGTGGCCCGGCTCTGCGCTGCGGTGTCCCGCGATGCACGCGGACAGCGACTCCGGAGCGATCGCACGGGCCACCAGCGCGGCCGCACCGGCGCTGACGCCGTCCAGGATCACCGGGGTCCGCAGGGAGGCTCCGCCGAGGAGGAGGCCCACGATCGCCGCGTGCTCCAGGCCGCCGATGGCCGCCAGGACGCCGATCGGGTCCGCCGGGTCCGGCTGGTGGAGTTCCAGGGCGCGGCGCACGACCTCGACCTTGCGGGTGTGCGTCTCGTCGTTGATGCCCGTGCCCCGGCCGGTGACCTCGCCCGGGTCCACCCCGGTGAAGACCGAGATCAGCGCCGCCGACACCGTGGTGTTCGCGATGCCCATCTCGCCCGTCAGGAGGGCCTTGTTGCCCGCCGCGACCAGGTCGCGGGCCGTCTCGATGCCGACCTCAATGGCGGCGACGGCTTCCTCGCGGGTCATCGCCGGGCCGACCGACAGGTCGGCCGTCCCCGCGCGGACCTTGCGCGGCAGCAGGCCCGGCGTGGCCGGGAGGTCGCCGGCGACGCCCACGTCGATCACGCAGACCTCGGCGCCCACCTGGTTGGCGAACGCGTTGCACACCGCGCCGCCGCCCAGGAAGTTGGCCACCATCTGCATGGTGACCTCCTGGGGCCACGGGGTGACCCCCTGGGCGTGCACGCCGTGGTCACCCGCGAAGATCGCGACCGCGGCGGGCTCCGGGATCGGCGGCGGGCAGACCCGCGAAAGGCCGGACAGCTGGGCCGAGATGATTTCGAGCATGCCCAGGGCCCCGGCGGGCTTGGTCATGCGCTTCTGCCGCTCCCACGCCTCGCCGAGCGCCTTCGCGTCGAGCGGGCGGATGCTGGCGACGGTCTCGGAGAGCAGGTCGTGCGGCTCCTCGCCGGGCAGCGCGCGGCGCCCGTACGTTTCCTCGTGCACGACCCAGGAGAGCGGACGCCGCTGCGACCAGCCGGCCTGTGCGAGCTCGGGCTCGTCGGGGAACTCGTCCACGTACCCGATGCACAGGTACGCGACGACCTCCAGGTGCTCCGGCAGGCCGAGCTCGCGGACCATCTCGCGCTCGTCGAAGAAGCTGACCCAGCCGACGCCCAGACCCTCGGCGCGCGCGGCGAGCCAGAGGTTCTCCACGGCGAGGGCCGAGGAGTACGGGGCCATCTGCGGCTGGGTGTGCCGGCCCAGGGTGTGGCGGCCGCCGCGGGTGGGGTCGGCGGTGACCACGATGTTCACCGGGGTGTCGAGGATGGCCTCGATCTTGATTTCCTTGAACTGCTTGGCACGGCCCTTGGGCAGCGACTTCGCGTAGGCCTCGCGCTGACGCTCCGCGAGCTCGTGCATCGTCCGGCGGGTCTCGGCGGACTTGATGACGACGAAGTCCCACGGCTGGGAGTGGCCGACGCTGGGCGCGGTGTGGGCCGCCTCCAGGACGCGCAGCAGCACCTCGTGCGGGATGGGGTCCCGGCGGAAGCCCTTGCGGATGTCACGGCGCTCGCGCATGACGCGCAGGACGGCCTCGCGCTCGGCGTCGGCGTATCCGGGGGCCGCCTCGGTGACCGGGGCCTCGGGCTCGACTTCCGGCTCGGGCTGCGGTTCGGTTCCGGCCTCGGGGGCCTCGGCCTCCAGCGGTACGTCGCCCTGCGCGACGGCGGCCGGCTCGGGCTCGGAGGCCACGACGACGGGCTCGGGCAGGGGCTCCGGCTCCTCGGCCTGAACCACCGTTTCTGCGGGCTGCGGCGCGGACTCCGGCTCCACGACCGGCTCGGGCGCAGGCTCGACGGCGACCTGGGCTTCGGGAGCCGCGACGGGCTCGGGTTCCGGTACGACGGCGGCCTCGGGCTCCGCGAAGGCGACGGGCTCGGCGACGGCCTCCGGCGCGGGCTCCACGAGCACCGGCTCGGCGACGGCCACGGCCACCGGCTCCGCCACGGGCGCGGGCACGGACTCCTGTACGAGGCCCGGCTCGGGCTCGGCGAAGGCGACGGGCGCCGCACCGGTCTCGGTGACCGGCTCGGCCACGGGCTCGGCGACGGGCTGGGCCTCGTGCTGGTCCTCGTACTGGTCCTCGTACTGGGCCACGGGCTCGACGGCGGGCTCCGCCGCGGCTTCCGGAGCCGGCTCCACGGTCCACGGCGTCCCGGCCTGCACCGGGATCTCGACCGGCTGCTGCGCCGGGCCCGGCACGTGCTCGGCCCCGGCCTGCGTGAAGTCCAGGTACTCGGGCCCCGTGGTCGGCGGCCCGGACTGGCGCATCGGGACGGGCATCGCCGGGGTGCTCATGGCCGGGGCCACGGGCTCGGCCACGGCGGGGGAAGCGGGCACGGAGGCGACCGGGACGGCAACGGGCGCGGCCGGCGCCGGGGCCTGCGCGGGCGCCGCGGCCGGGCCCCGGTCCGCGAGGGACCGTACGACTCCACCGGTGGCCTCCGGCACGGGCGGACCCATGTGCAGCGGCCGCCGCACCGGAGCCGCGGCGACGGGCGCCACCGGGTTCTGGGGCTGGGGCTGCGACATGGGCTGCGGGGCCACGAGGCCGCCGAGGTCCAGCGCGCCGGAATCCCGACCGCCGGCCTCGTGCACACCGGCGCCGAAGGAGGCGTCGGCGTAGGAGGCGTCGGCGAAGGACGGCTGCTCCGCGAACTGCTGCCCGTCGAAGGACTGCTGCGGGTATCCGGCGGGCTCGTAGCCCAGCGGCGCTTCGGGGACCGGGAGCAGGCCCGGGTGGGGCTGCTGGTACTCCGGGGTCCCCGCGAAGTCGGCGTAGGGGCCGTCCGCGTACGGGGCGTCCGCGTACGCGGAGGGCTCGGGGAACTCGGGGAAGGCGGGCACCGGCGGGACGACCTGGGGGTCGCTCCACGCGCCCTGGCTGCTCGGCATCAGCAGCAGTTCCTCGTCCTCCGGCTCGGCCGGGTTGTCCACGAGGTCCTGGAAGGCGTAGCTCCCGGTCGCCGGGGAGGACGGGGGAACCGGGGCGGGGACGCCCTGCTGATCCACCATGCCCGTGTTGTCCGGGAGACCCTCGCCCGGAACCTGGCCGGTGTCAGTCATGCGTACCCCTCGCCCATCGGTGTTGCCTCTTCGACTTGTCGCCCACGAGGCCTCACGTACGCCCGCACGACAACCAGTAAGTATTGTCCTGCCCGTTCGCCACCGTGTCGGCCATAACCGCCACGGTCCTCTGTGGACTGCGCCACGTCGGCGGTCCAGCCGGAGCCGCGTGCCCGAATCGTCCGGGCGGTGTGACGATCGGCCAGCCTACCCCGGGCTCGCGGCTAGGGACGGTCCGGGCGGTGAACGGGGCGTTCGGCGGCCAGCAGGAACACCACGGAGCGCTGTTGTTCGGTCCACGTACGGGTGTCCAGGCCGACGGACTGGAGCAGCGCGCACTCGACGGCGTACCCGCCCTCGGTCAGGACCCGGCCGATGGCCTCCGCCTCGTCGCGCGTGGAGGCGTGGCTGACGATCCGTTCGGGGCGACGGTCGGCGACGGCCGCGACGACCGGGGCGCCGCCGCCGCCGACGCGGACGACGTCTGGTTCGGGAAGGGTCTCCAGTACGTGCGGGGCGCGGCCGTTGACGACCTGGAGCTGTACACCCCGGGCGCGGGCGGCGGCGGTTGTGCGTTCGCAGGCCTGCCGGTCGGCGTCGACCGCGATGACGGCGGCGCCGAGGGCGGCGGCGTCCACGGCGAGGGCTCCGGAGCCCGAGCCGATGTCCCAGACGAGGTCCCCGGTGCGCGGGCCGAGCCGGGCGAGCTGGGCCGCGCGCAGCTGCGTGGACTCCCCTTCTCCCACGTCGATCTGCGGGTGGGCCCAGCCCCGTCCGGCGGTCGGTGCCGTGCTCCGGCCGAGCAGCCAGGTCGGTTCGGCGGCGGTCGCGGCCGGTCCCGTACCGCCGATGACGATGACCACGTTGGGGTCGCGCCAGCTGTGGTCGGCGGCCTTGTCGGAGGTGAGGACCGTGACCTGCTCCTTGTCGGTGCCGAGTTCCTCGCAGATGACGAAGGTGCGGTGGACGCCTTCGAGCAGCAGGGCGAGTTCGGCGGGGCCGGCGCCGGGCGAGGTGATGACGGCGACCTTGGAGTGGGCGCGGCAGACGTTGACGGCCCGGCGCAGGGTGCGGCTGTGGGCGACGACGACCTGGGCGTCGTCCCAGGGCATCCCGGCGCGGGCGAAGGCGGCGGCGACGGCGGAGACGGCCGGTACGACCTCGACCTCCAGGCCGTGTTCCGGGGCGCGCAGGGCCCGTACGACGCCGAAGAAGCCGGGGTCCCCGTCGGCGAGGACGACGGCGGTGCCGCGGTGGCCGGCGATCCGGCGGGCGGCGAGGGGCAGGCTGCCCAGGCGCACGCGTTCGGCGGTGGGCGGGACTTCGGGGAGTGCGAGGTGGTGGGCGGCGCCGGCCACCAGGGTGGCGGCGGAGAGCGCGGACCGGGCTGCCGCGGTCAGGGGGGAGCCGTCCCAGCCGATCACCGTGACCCGGTCGGCCATCGTCGTCAGTCTCCTGGTGTCGGAGGGGGCCCTTCCCGGCGGTGGCCGGGGCAGGGCGAAGCTTCGTCGAGGGGGGCGGGCTTCGTGAGACTACCCGGTCATCCGGTCAGTTCCGGTCCGAGAAGAGGGCGTAGTCGTTCGCGTCGTTCGCGTTGGCGCTCTGGATCCGGTGGCCGTCGCGGGCGTCGGCGCGGGGGTCCGCGTAGCCCACGGAGTAGCCGTCCGAGTAGCCGTCTCCGTAGTCTCCGGAGTACTCGTCGGAGTAGCCGGAATAGCCGTCGGCGTCCTCGTCGAGGTCCTCGGGGACCAGGCCCCAGACGATGAGGTCGCTGCGGGTGTCGGCCCAGGAGCCGTCGGGGTTCTGGGTGCGCACTATGCAGGCGTTGCGCAGGACGCCTTCACTGATGCAACCGGTCTTCTGGGCCACTTGCTGCGAGGCCGTGTTGTCGGCGGCGGTGCGCAGTTCGAGGCGTTCGAAGCGCTGGTCGGTGAAGAGCCAGCGGGCCACGGCGCGGACGGACTCGCTGGCGTAGCCCTCGCCGCGGGCCCAGGGGGCGGTGACGTAGCCGACCTCGGTGGTGCGGCTGCGCCAGTCGGTGTCCTGCAGGTGCACGATGCCGACGAGCCTCTGGGTGAGGAACTCGGTGACCGCGAAGACGATGCCGCGGCCCTCGGTGCGCTCCGTGTGGGCGGTCTTCGTGGCCCAGGTGACCGCGTCGGCGTAGGTGTAGGGGTGCGGGACGGAGGTCCAGGCGGTGACGTGTTCGTCGTTCATCATCTCGGCGAGCGCGGTGACGTCTTCTTCCTCGAAGGGGCGCAGCACCAGCCGGTCCGTGCTGATGGTGACGTCCGGGAAGGTGGTAGTCATGCGCAGCTCCAAGCCTGAGACCGTGGTGCGACCGTGATGCGAGGCGACCGTGGCGCGGGACGGCATACACGGGGTACACGGTCCGCGGCCGCGGGTCGTAGGCCACAGCATGCAGCATCGGCCTGGTGATGTGCAGGGCCGGGCTGCCCGGAAGCGGGCAGCGGCAGGCCCCGTACACCGGTGCGGTGTACGGGGCCGGACGGGCCGGCCGGATCGGGCCGGCCCGGTGCCGCCGGCCGATCTAGGCGGCCGGCTTGCCGAAGGCCGGGATGACCGAGCCCTGGTACTTGTCGTCGATGAACTTCTTGACCTCGTCGGAGTTCAGGAGCTTGGCGAGCTTCTGGATCCGCGGGTCGTCCTGGTTGCCGTTCTTGACGGCCAGGATGTTGGCGTACGGGTTGCCCTCGGCCTTCTCCAGGACGAGCGCGTCCTTGGCCGGGACGAGCTTGGCCTCGATGGCGTAGTTGCCGTTGATGACGGCGGCGTCCACGTCGTTCAGGGCGCGCGGGACCGTGGCGGCCTCCAGCTCCTTGAACTCCAGGCCCTTCTTATCGGTGATGTCGGACAGCTTGGCGGCGGTGCCGACACCCTCCTTGAGGGTGATGAGGTTGTTCGCGGCGAGCAGCTGGAGCGCGCGGCCCTCGTTGGTGGGGTCGTTCGGGACGGCGATGGTCTGGCCGGCCTTGATGTCCGTGAGGGCCTTGTCCTTCTTGGAGTACAGGCCCAGGGGCTCCAGGTGCACGTTCACGACGGGCACGATGTCCGTGCCGTTCTTCTTGTTGAAGTCGTCGAGGTACGGCACGTGCTGGAAGTAGTTGGCGTCGACCTGGCCCTGCTGGGTGGCGGTGTTCGGCAGGACGTAGTCCGTGAACTCCTTCACCTCCAGCTTGAGGCCTTCCTTGGCCGCGAGGTTGTCCTGGACGAACTTCAGGATGTCGGCGTGCGGGGAGGGGGACGCCGCGATGACCAGGGGCTTGCTCTCGTCGGTCTTGCCGCCGTCGGCCTTGGTGGAGGACGGGTCCGAGGAGCTGCCGCAGGCGGTGAGACCGAGGGCGAGGGCCGAGACGGTGGCGGCGAGGGCGGTGAGCTTGATGTTCTTGCGCACGAAGAGTGCCTTTCTTGCGTCTTGCTTATGGATGACGGCCCAAGCACGACAAGTGCGGGCTTTCTTGGGAAAAGTTGGTCTATGTCCGGCTCAGGCCCGGTTCAGGCTGTCCGACCGCGCCGCGCGAGGAGGCGTACCACGCCGTCGCCGATGAGCTGGATCACCGTGACGAGCACGATCAGCACCACGACGGTCGCGATCATGAAGCCGGTCTCGAAGCGCTGGAACCCGTACGTGATGGCCTTGGAGCCGAGGCCTTCGCCGCCGACCGCGCCGGCCATGGCCGAGTAGCCGATCAGCGTGATCACGGTGGTGGTGACGGCCGCGATCAGCGAGGGCAGCGCCTGCGGGAGGAGCACCTTGCCGACCAGGGTCGGGATCCCGCCGCCCATGGACTCGACGGCTTCGATCAGGCCGTGGTCCACCTCGCGGACGGCGGTCTCGACGAGCCGGGCGAAGAAGGGGATGGCGCCGATGGCGAGCGGGACGATCATGGCCGTGGGGCCGATGAACGTGCCGACGATCGCCGTGGTGACCGGGATCAGGAAGATCAGCAGGATGATGAACGGCAGCGAGCGGCCCATGTTCACGATCACGCCGAGGATCTTGTTGACCGCGCGGTTCTGGAGCAGGCCGCCCTTGTCGGTCAGGACGAGCAGGATGCCTATGGGCAGTCCGCCCAGGATGGTCACCAGTGCGGACCACAACACCATGTAGAGGGTGTCGAAGGTGCCCTGCGTGAGCAGCGGCTGCATTTCGGACCAGGTCACTTCGCACCATCCTTGACCAGCTCGGCCAGTTCGCCGTCGACGTCGGCGCCCGCGTCCACGTCCACTTCCACGTCCGTGTAAGGGGCCGCGTACGTGTCCGCTTCCACCACGTCCACCTGCAGGCCCTGCTCGCGCAGGAAGCCGACGGGTACGACGTTGTCCTCGTAGCGGCCGGGCAGCTCGATGCGCATGCGGCCGATCTGTCGGCCTGCGACGGTGTCCATCGCGGCGCCGAGGATCGATATGTCGATGTTGTAGGTGCGCGCGAGCTGGGAAATGACCGGCTGGGTCGCGGTCTCGCCGTGGAAGGTGACGTCGATGACCGTGTGCTCCGCGGTGGTCGCGGACCCGGTCAACGGGAACAGTTCGTGGGCGAGCTCGGAACCGGGGGTGGCCAGCAGCTCGGTGACGGTACCGGCCTCGACGATCCGTCCCTGCCGCATGAGGGCGGCCGAGTCGCAGACGGACTTGACCACGTCCATCTCGTGCGTGATGAGCAGGACGGTCAGGCCCAGCCGGCGGTTGAGGTCGCGCAGCAGCTGGAGGATCTGGCGGGTGGTCTCGGGGTCCAGGGCGCTGGTGGCCTCGTCGGAGAGCAGCACCTTGGGGTCGCCGGCCAGGGCGCGGGCGATGCCGACACGCTGCTTCTGTCCGCCGGAGAGCTGACCGGGGTAGGACTTGGCCTTGTCGGCGAGGCCGACGAGGTCGAGCAGTTCGGCGGCCTTGCGGGAGCGCTCGCGGCCGGAGAGCCCGAGGATCTCCAGGGGCAGTTCGATGTTGCCCTGGACGGTGCGCGAGGACAGCAGGTTGAAGTGCTGGAAGACCATGCCGATGCGGCTGCGGGCCTCGCGGAGCTCCTTGCCGGCGCGGCGGCCCCGGCCGGCGAGGGCGGTGAGGTCGACCCCGTCCACGGACACGGTGCCGGTGGTGGGGCGCTCGAGCAGGTTCACGCAGCGGATCAGGGAGGACTTTCCGGCGCCGCTCTGGCCGATGACTCCGTAGACCTCGCCCTGACGGACGTGCAGGTCGACGCCGTCCAGGGCGGTGACCTCGCGGCCACGGGACTGGTAGACCTTCGTGAGGCCCGATGTGGTGATCACAGGATTTCCGTCGCTGTCGAGTGCGCGGCGCAGCGGGTGCCGGGCACGGGGCAAACATCTGGGGACGCGATACGGGGCGAACCATCGGAAATCGACGGCTTCGGCGCATGCGCGGGGCAGGAGCGGTCCGGGTTCACACGGGGGTGCCGGGAGCTGCTCGGCCGGTCTCGCTTCGGGGCGTGAGACCTGGGGCAGGGGCCCTCAGAAGGCGCGCATTCGACACATACAACGAGCACCGGGCGTCATCGTCGCCTCGGTCGCAAGGGTGCGGCTGCTCGTCGTGGTCATGGGCCCAGTAAACCAGACGTTCCCCGTCACCGATCAAAGGTGTCCGAATAGCGGACGGATTTCGGCCGCATACCGGACAACACCGGTCAGGGCCGATCGTCCGTCTCGATCGTCACACCATCGGCTCCGACCAGCACGGACACGGCCGAGAGGTCCCGTACGACCACGTCCGCGTTGAGTTCGGCGGCCGGGTGCGTTGTGGTCAAGGCCACGGTGGTCATCCCGGCCGCGCGCCCCGCGGCCAGGCCGGCGGGGGCGTCCTCGAAGACAGCGCAGCGGGCCGGGTCCACGCCGAGCCGGGCGGCCGCCAGCAGGAAGGGCTCCGGGTCGGGCTTGCCGCGGGTGATGTCGTCGGCGGCCACCATCTCCGGGCCCCCCTCCTCCCAGGCGGCGATGCCGACCTCCCGCAGCCGGGCCTCGGCCAGCGGCCGGGTCGCGGAGGTGACCACGGCCCAGCGACCGGCGGGAAGGGCCGACAGCAGCTCCTTGGTGCCGGGGAGCAGGACCACGCCGCCCGCCACGTCCTCGGTCTCCAGCACCTCGATCCGGGCGAGCGCCCCGGCCCGTACGTCCTCGGGCAGGAGGTCGGCGATGATCTCCGCGGCCGGGCGGCCGTGGAGTTCCACCGCGGCGAAGGCCTCCTCGGTGATCCCGTACTCCCGGGCCCAGCGGGTCCAGCAGCGCTGCACCGACTCCATCGAGGAGATGAGCGTGCCGTCGTTGTCGAACAGCAGCGCGTCGAATTGCGGACCGAGCTTCCCTTGCAACAGCTTCATGCCTTCAAGGAAAGCCCCGGGGCAGGGGTGAGCGCATCGGGTCTTTCGGCCCGTAATACCCTCGCTGCATGCTCGACGCCCTGACGGTCGCCATCGGCGTGGCCGCACTCGCTCTCGCCGCCTGGTGCGGTTTCGCCGCCTGGCGGGACCAGCCGACCAAGGACTGGCACTTCATCGGCATGGCCGTGGTGACCGTACTGGTCCTGGCCCAGCTGGTGATCGGCCTGGTCCAGCTCGCACGCGGCGAGAAGCCCGGCCAGGGCACGGTGCTCTTCCTGTCCTATCTGGTGGGCGCCTTCGCAACCATCCCGGCGGCGGGACTGCTCTCGCTGAGCGAGCGGACCAAATGGGGCTCGGTGACGGTGGCCGCAGGAGCGGTCGTCCTCGCCGTGCTCGAAGTACGGCTCTACGACATCTGGGGAAACACCGGTGCCTGATACCGACACGGACGCCACGGCCACCGCGAACCCGCCCGGCGGACGTAAGCGCCTGGTCACCGGGCCGGGGGTGCTGCTGGTCTGGTTCTACGGAGTGATCACCGTCGGCGCGGTCTCGCGCTCGATCTACCAGATCTCCACCGAGTTCGACCGGGCGCCGCTCGCGTACTCGCTGTCGGCCGTGGCCGCGCTGGTCTACGCCTTCATCACGTACTCGCTCGTGCGCGGCGGGGAGACGGCCCGCAAGGCGGCGCGCATCTGCTGCGCCGCCGAGCTGGCCGGCGTACTCGTCGTGGGCACATGGACCCTGGCGCGGCCCGAGGCCTTCCCCGACGCGACCGTGTGGTCGGACTTCGGGATGGGCTACCTGTTCATCCCGGTGATCCTGCCGATCACCGGGATGCTCTGGCTCCGCGCGAAGCGCTAGGCGTTGGGGGCTAAGCGTTGGGGACTAGGGGCTAGGGGCTAGGGACCGAGCGTCAGGCGCTGACCGCGAAGTCGGTGGCCTCCTTGGCCTCCTTCTCCAGGATCACCAGACGGACGCCGTCGGACGCCGTGCGCCCGCCGACCTGGGTGTAGCCGGCCTTGCGGTAGAGCCGCAGGTTCGACTCGCTCTTGTGGCCGGTGGACAGCCGGAAGCGGGTGGTCGCGTCATTGCCGGACAGGGCCGCCTCGACCGCGCTCAGCAGCCGGGCGCCGAGGCCGTGGCCCTGGAGCCGGGGGTGCACGCAGAGCTTGGCGATCTTGCCGGTGCCCTCCTCGTCGACGGTTCCGCGCACGGCGCCGACGATCTCCTCGCCGAGCCGGGCCACCAGAACGGTGTCCGAGGCCAGTTCGGCCTTGAGGGAGTCCAGGGACTGGGTGAGCGGCTGGATGCGGTAGTTGCCGTACAGCTCGGCCTCGCTCTGGAACGCCAGATACTGCAGTTTGATGATCTGCTCGGCATCCTCGGCAGCTGCCGCCGAAATGGTCACGCTCATGCCCATGTGCGCATGCCTCCCGCTCACCTGGTGGCCCTTGGTCTACCGCTCCATTCCCCGCAGGGCGGGAGCCGCAACCTCTACGGCCAGCATTCTGCGCAGACATCCCAGGCAACGGGAACGGACGGGCCCCAAACTTCCTTGTGAGATACCCAACTCTCCTGCGATTTCACGGTAAGTGAGGTCCCTGGGCGAAAGAAGTGCCCTCATCAGCTCCGGACACCTTCCGGGCAATCGGGCGACCGCCGATCGGAGGGCCCGGTTCTCCTCGCCGTGCAGGAGGGCGTCTTCCGGTTCCGCGCCCGTGCTGGTACGGGTCCCCGCGCCGGGCCCGCCGTGCGCCGCGTGCTGGCGGTGGCCGTACGGGACTTCGCGCCGGGCCCGGCGCCGCGCCCGGCGGGCCTCCCCGCGCACGGCACGGCGCAGCCAGTCGGCGGGTTCCGCGGGGATGCGCCGGTGCTCCAGCAGCCTGACCCAGACGGCTTGTTCCAGGTCGTCGGCGTCCACCCCGGTGCCGGCGGTCTCGGCGGCCGCTTCGGCCGAGAGCAGCGGGCGGAGCGTTTCGAGCAGGTCGGGGAGATCAGCCTTCAGCAGGTCCATGCCGGGCGGGACGCGAAGGCCGTGCCGGGCGGTTTCCCCGCCGGGCACGGCCCACTCGTACGAGAAGCTCCGGTCAGGCGTTGACGCCTAGGTCCCCGCGGCCGGGGCGGAAGGCCTCCGCCGCGAGCAGTCCGGTGTCGGGCTGGTCGGTGAAGATGCCGTCGATGCCCTGTTCGAAGTAGGCCTTGAAGGCGCCGAAGGCATCGCCGTACGCCGTCGGGTCGGTGCCCCTGCGGTAGTCGGCCGGCAGGAAGTTGTTCTCGTTGCGCGCGGTGTAGGGGTGCAGGATCAGCCCCTGCGCGTGGGCGTCCGCGACCAGGGTGGTCGGGGCGCCGAGCTTGCCCGCGGCGTCGCGCGGCAGGATCAGGTCCATGGTCGGCCCGATGCCCTGGGCGAAGCCGGCGATCCACCGGAGCCCCTCGGGCTTGACCAGGTCGGCGACCGTCCGCGGATCCTTGGCCAGCTCGAAGTCCCACGGGCGGGTGCCCGCCGCCGAGAGGAGCACCACGCGCGGGGCGGAGACCAGCCGGGAGAGCCGCTGGATGCTGGAGGGTTCGAAGGACTGCAGGAAGAGCGGGGCGCCCCGGCCGTCGCGCCCGTAGCGCCGCAGCAGCTTGGCGAGGGGCTCCTCCAGCCCGAGGCCCAGGCCGCGGAAGTAGCTGGGGTGCTTGGTCTCCACGTGCAGCCACACGCGCTTCCCGCGCCGCCGGCCCTCGCGGTCGGCCCAGCGGAGCACCTCTTCGAACGTGGGGACGTCCCAGCGGCCGTCGTAGAGGGTGTTGCGCTGCCGGAGGGCGGGGATGCGTTCCTTCGCGCGCAGGGTCTTCAGCTCGGCGAGGGTGAAGTCCTCGGTGAACCAGCCCGTGACCGCGACCCCGTCGACCGTCTTGGTGGTCTTGCGGGACGCGAAGCCGGGGTGGTCGGCGACGTCCGTGGTGCCGCCGATCTCGTTCTCGTGGCGGCACACCAGGTGGCCGTCCTTGGTGGGCACGAGGTCCTGTTCGACGACGTCGGCACCGAGGTCGAGCGCGAGCTGGTAGGACCCGAGCGTGTGCTCGGGCCGGTAGCCGCTGGCTCCCCGGTGTCCGATGACCGTCGGCACCGGCAGGTCGCGGTAACCGCCGCCCTGCCCGCCTCCCGGGCCTCCCCCGTGGCCGCTCTCCGCCGCCGCGGCCGAACCGCCGCCCGCCGCGAGTCCACCGAAGGCTCCGCCCGCCGCGACGACGGCCGCGCCCAGTACCGTGCGCCGCGCTGCCCCACCCTGTGTCATCAGTGCAACTCCCCATCGGACAAGGGGCGGGCGTCCCGGGATCTCCGGGGCCTACGGCCCGAATCCGCGTGCCGATGGTAGGCAAGCGTCGGTGGCGGGCGGGGGTGTGCGGGGGGAACACGGCGGAAACGTGCGTCAACACTGCGTATCCACCTCGTGAACCCGATGTGCGATCAGAGCGGACCCGCGAGTATCGTCCTCACCTGCACTACCGCCGCGTGGTGGGTGCGAGAACCCTAGCTTTTCGATGCCGGAGGGCCCACGTTGTTCCGTACGCGCCTGATCAAAGCCACTGTCGGACCCGTCATGCGCCTGATGTTCCGCACCCGCGTCGAGGGCATCGAGAACATTCCGGGCACCGGGCCGGTGATCCTCGCGGGCAACCACCTCACCTTCATCGACTCGATGATCCTGCCGCTGGTGTGCGACCGCACGGTCCACTTCATCGGCAAGGACGAGTACGTGACCGGCAAGGGCATCAAGGGCCGGGCCATGGCCTGGTTCTTCACCGGCGCCGGCATGATCCCCGTGGACCGCGACGGGGCCAACGGCGGAGTCGCCGCCCTGATGACCGGCCGCCGGATCCTCGAAGAGGGCAAGATCTTCGGCATCTACCCCGAGGGCACCCGCTCCCCCGACGGCCGCCTCTACCGGGGCCGCACCGGCATCGCCCGCCTGACCCTGATGACCGGCGCGCCCGTCGTCCCCTTCGCGATGATCGGCACCGACAAGCTCCAGCCCGGCGGCGCCGGCATGCCGCGCCCGGGCCGGGTCACCGTCCGGTTCGGCGAGGCGATGGAGTTCTCCCGGTACGAGGGCATGGACCGCGACCGCTACGTGCTGCGCGCCGTCACCGACTCGGTGATGGCCGAGGTCATGCGGCTCTCCGGCCAGGAGTACGTGGACATGTACGCGACCAAGGCCAAGGCCGCGTAGCTCGGGTAGCTCCCCTACTGCCGTTGCAGTGACCGGCTGACGCCCGCCGCGGTCGTCGTGGCGAGGACCCAGCCGGTCACGATCAGCAGGTACGACAGCCACTGGTACCAGCCGTCGGGCGCGAACGGCGCCTCCTGCCCGAAGCCGATGATCGGCAGCATCAGGTCGATCGTGTAGAACACCGGGTTGAAGTCCGGCGCCTCCCCCTGCTTCAGTTCCCGGGGCGGGTGGAGCCCGTACGCAACGGTCCCCGTGATCAGCAGCGCCAGCAGCCAGCCCGCGGCGCGCAGCGGCCGGAACCCGTAGCCCACGGTGGCGTCCTGGAGCAGGCCCCAGACCCTGGCGGCCCGGGGCAGGGTGCGGCGGTGCCGCCGCAGTTTGGCGAGCAGGACGGTCCGCGCTGCCGCCTCGTCGCCCGCCGTGCGGTAGGCCGTGGCGAGCTGTTCGTAGGCGTGCGGAACGTAGCCCGACTCCTCGCGCTCCAGCACGGGCAGCCTCTGCTCGGCGGGAACGTGCGGGCTGAGGGCGCGGTAGGCGAGTCCCGCGATGCGGATCTGCGCCGGCGGCCAGGTCTCGGGCGTGATGTGGAGCAGGTCGAACTGGGAGCGTCGCAGGTTCACGCCGCCCTGGATGGTCGGGCAGTTGCGCAGCCACACCTCGCCGGCGACACAGCTGGAGGCGCGCAGGGCGACCCCGCCGGGGTTGATGAGGCGGGCGTAGGCGAGGTTGAGCTGGCCCGGTATCCGGGAGCCGGTGAGGTTGACCCGGCCGCGGGCCTCCAGCCGCATGGCGCGCAGGTCGGTGCCGACGTTGAGGATCTCGGCGTGCAGGGCGGTCGCGCCGGGGGCGAGGAGCCGGGCGTCGTCGAAGTTGATCTGGCCGCCGACGGTCGCGCCGTTGATGCGGGTCTGGCCGTGGACGGTGAGGTTCATGGCGATGACGTCGGTTCCGATGTCGGCGTGGTTGAACTGGAGCGCCGCCTCCTGGCCCTCCTCGGCCGGGCCCGCCGTGCCGATGACCGCCTTCCGGAGGAAGAGCCCGCCGGCTATCCGGGCACCCGCGAGGCGTACCGGCCCGGTGATGCGGCAGCAGGACAGCTTCAGTGCGATGTCGACGGTGACGGTGGAGGCGGTCAGTCCGGGCAGGGCCGAGTCGCTCAGTGACACGATCCTCAACCGGGCCCCGTAGAGGAGGGGTTTGCGCTCGAACCAGCAGGCCCGCAGCCGGATCGCGTGCTCGATGTCGGCATACTTGAGGTTGAGCTTGCCGGTGATGCGGGCGCCCCGGACGTTCAGTCCGGGCACCTGCCCGTCGAGCGGGATCGCGCCGCGCAGCAGCAAGTGGGCGAGGACTTCGGCTCGTACGGTCCGCTCGGGTCCCCACGAGGCGCCGTCGGCGGCCTCCTCGCTGCGGTCCTCCCGGAAATCGACGCCTTCCCCGCGGGGGAAGGCGTCCCATACGCGGCGCTCCGCCGGGGTCAAGTCGTTGATCTCCATCGCCGGGATGGTGTCCCGCGCGTCGACGGACTGTCAACTCTGCGCGGGACACCCGTCCCTGTCATGGTGTCAGCGGGGCATCAGTGCTCGATGCCGTCCTGGAGCTCCTGTCCCTTGAGCAGGAACCAGGCGGCCACGGCGGTGGCCAGCAGGACGGCCGCGCCCACGCCGGAGGCCAGCCGCAGGCCGTCCACGAAGGCCTCCTGGGCGGCGCCGACCATCTGCTCGGCGGTCTGCGGGTCCAGCGACTTGGCCGCTTCGACGGCGCCGCCGAGCGATTCGTGGGCGGCGTCGGCGACGGATCCGCTGACGGAGGCCGGGGCGGTGAAGCCCTGGTAGACACCGGTGACGACCGAACCGAGCAGGGCGATGCCGAGGGCGGCGCCCAGTTCGTAGGCGGTCTCGGAGACGGCCGAGGCGGAACCGGCCTGCTCCTTGGGGACGCTGGAGAGGATCACGTCGGCGGTGACGGTGAAGGAGAAGCCGGCGCCGAGGCCGACGATGAGCAGGGCCGCGCCGAGCAGCGGGTAGCCGGTCTCCTTGTGGATCACGGTCAGCGCGGCCAGCGCGATGCCGATGGCGGCGAGGCCTCCCGTCACGATGACCCGTACCCCGTACTTGCGGGCGTATTTGCCCGCGACCAGGCCGGTGGCCACGGCGCCGATGGCGGCGGGCAGCTCCGCCAGACCGGCTTCCAGCGGATCGCGGCCCTGGACGAGCTGGAGGAACTGGGAGAGGAAGAAGACCAGTCCGGACAGGCCGAAGACGGTGAGCAGGTCGGCGAGGACCGCGCCGGAGAACCCGCGGTGCTTGAACAGCCGCATGTCCAGGAGCGGAGCCGGCAGCGTGAACTGGCGTCGTACGAAGGTGTAGAGCGCGCCCGCTCCGATGGCGGCGGACGCCCACACCTCCCAGCCCAGGCCGTGGGTGGCGACCTGCTTGACGGCGTAGACCACGCCGATGATGCCGACGAGGGAGAGGCCGACGCTGAACAGGTCCCAGGGGCCGGCGACCGGGTTCTTGGACTCGGGCAGCAGCTTGATGCCGACGATGACCAGGACGATCATCACGGGGAGGTTGATGAGGAAGACCGAGCCCCACCAGAAGTGCTGGAGCAGGGCTCCGCCGACCACCGGGCCGACGGCCGCGCCGGCCGAGGCGGTGGCGCCCCAGATGCCGATGGCGAGGCTGCGCTCCTTGGGGTCGTGGAAGATGTTGCGGATCAGCGCCAGGGTGGAGGGCATCAAGGTCGCGCCGGCCACGCCGAGCAGGGCCCGGGCGATGATCATCATCTCGGGGCTGGTGGCGTAGGCGTTGAGGACCGAGACTGCGCCGAAGGCGGTCGCGCCGATGAGGAGGAGCTTCTTGCGGCCTATCCGGTCGCCGAGGGAGCCCATGGAGACGAGCAGGCCGGCGATGACGAAGGAGTAGATGTCGCCGATCCACAGGAGCTGGGTGCCCGACGGCTTCAGGTCTTCGCTGAGGGCGGGCGTGGCGAGACCGAGCACGGTGGCATCGACGGCGACCAGCAGGACGGCCAGCACGAGCACGGAGAGCGCGAGCCAGCGCCCGGGGCTCCGGCCCTCCGCCCCCTTCGTCCGGGTCAGCTGTTCGGTACGGCTCATTTCTCCACACTCCGTCGTGCGCCACCGAGCAGCAACTCGGTGATCATGTACTGAAAGTCCTTGGCCGCGACCCGGCCGTCCATGACGGCCCAGGCGCAGGCGCCGATGAGGCTGTAAAGGGCCTCGGTGAGCCAGGCGGGGCTCAGGTCGATCCGGATGTCGCCCTCGTGCTGGCCGCGCCGGAAGAGCGCGCCGACGCGGGCGTCGAGCCGGGCCCAGCCCTCGTTGACCTGGTCTCCCTCGAAGAGCTGGTTCTCGGTGACGAGGAAGGCCAGCAGCTCGGCGTTGGGCTCCGCCTCGGCGACGAGCCTGCGGAGCGCGTCGATCGCCGTGCCCTCGTCGAGGCGGGCGTTGTCGAAGGCCACCTCGAACTCCCGGATGCCGAGCTCTTCGAGCGCCCGTACGAGGGCGTCGCGCCCGGCGAAGTGCCGGTGGAGGGTCGCGCGGCCGATGCCGGCGGCCCTCGCGACCTCGTCCATCGTGGCGGTCGATTTGCGGGAGAGCAGGGCGGCGGCGGCGCGGAGCACCTGATCACGATCCATGGCCATGAGACAAGCATAGCCCGAATGAGACGTTCGTGTCTCATTGAATAAATGAGATGCCCCTGGGGGCAGCGAAAGGAACCCTGCCGGAATGAAGCCACTGCTGCTGATCGACGTGGACGGCCCGCTGAACCCCTACGCAGCCAAGCCCCAGCGCCGCCCCGAGGGCTACCGCACCCACCGGATGCGCCCGACGGGCTGGACCGGCGCCGAGAGCGCGAAGCCGCTGCGGGTTTGGCTGAATCCGGACCACGGGACGGAGCTGCTCGCGCTCGCGGAGGCGTACGAGCTCGTCTGGGCCACCACCTGGAAGGGCGAGGCCAACGAGTGGATAGGCCCGCACCTGGGCCTGCCGGAGCTGCCCTGGATCGACTGGCCTCGGATGCACGGGCGCGCACCGCGCGGAACGTTCTGGAAGACCCAGTACATCCTGGAGTACGCGGGAGAGCGGCCCTTCGCCTGGATCGACGACGACATCACGGACATGGACCGCGCGTACGTGGATCAGCGCCACCCCGCGCAGGCGCTGCTGCTGCGGATCGACGAGCGGATCGGGCTGGTCCGGGCCGACTTCGACGCACTGGCGGACTGGTCCCGGTAACACCGGAGGGGCGACCGGGGCTCTTGGGCCCCGACCGCCCCTCCGGGCACGACCGTCAGTTCTTGTGCGCCGCCCAGGCGTGCTGGATGACCAGGTCGGCCTTCAGCTCCGTGAGCTGGATCGCGACCGCCGACGGGGCGGTGCCGCCGCGGCCGTCGCGGGAGGCCAGCGCGCCCTTGACGTTGAGGACCTTGCGGACCTCCGGGGTCAGGTGCTCCGAGATCTTCGCGAACTGCTCGTCCGTGAGCTCGTCGAGCTCGATGCCGAGCCCCTCGCACTCCTTGACGCACTCGCCGGCCACCTCGTGCGCCACCCGGAACGGCACGCCCTGCTTGACCAGCCACTCCGCGATGTCGGTGGCGAGCGAGAAGCCGGCCGGGGCCAGCTCCTCCATCCGCTCCCGGTTGATCGTGAGGGTGGCCATCATCCCGGTGAAGGCCGGCAGCAGGACTTCGAGGGTGTCGCAGGAGTCGAAGACCGGCTCCTTGTCCTCCTGGAGGTCCCGGTTGTAGGCCAGGGGAAGGGCCTTCAGGGTGGCGAGCAGGCCCGTCAGGTTGCCGATGAGGCGGCCCGACTTGCCGCGCGCCAGCTCCGCGATGTCCGGGTTCTTCTTCTGCGGCATGATCGACGACCCGGTGGAGAAGGCGTCGTGCAGGGTCACGAAGGAGAACTCCTTCGTGTTCCAGATGATGATCTCCTCCGCGATCCGCGACAGGTTGATCCCGATCATCGCGGTGACGAAGGCGAACTCGGCGACGAAGTCGCGCGAGGCCGTGCCGTCGATGGAGTTGCCGACCGAGCCGCGCTCGAAGCCCAGGTCGGCGGCGACGGCCTCCGGGTCCAGGCCGAGCGAGGAGCCCGCCAGGGCGCCCGAACCGTACGGGGACACCGCGGTCCGGGTGTCCCACTGCCGCAGCCGCTCCGCGTCACGGGACAGGGCCTGCACGTGGGCCAGTACGTGGTGGGCGAAGAGCACCGGCTGCGCGTGCTGCAGGTGGGTCCGGCCCGGCATGGCCACGTCGGCGTGCGCCTCGGCGAGGCCGACCAGCGCGTCCTGGAGATCGGCGACGAGGCCGCCGATGATCCGGGCGTGGTCGCGCAGGTACATGCGGAAGAGGGTGGCGATCTGGTCGTTGCGCGACCGGCCCGCGCGCAGCTTGCCGCCGAGGTCGGCGCCGAGCCGCTCCAGCAGGCCCCGCTCCAGTGCGGTGTGGACGTCCTCGTCGGCGATGGTGCCGGTGAAGGAGCCGTTCTCCACGTCGATCGCGAGCTGGTCCAGGCCGGCGATCATGCGGCCGAGCTCGTCGGCCGTGAGCAGGCCGGCTTTGGCGAGCACGCGGGCGTGGGCCTTGGAGCCCGCGATGTCGTACGGGGCCAGGCGCCAGTCGAAGTGGACTGACGCGGACAGCTTCGCGAGGGCCTCGGCGGGACCGTCGGCGAACCGAGCGCCCCAGAGCCGGACGTCACCACCGTTGTTGCTGCTCACAGCTACTGCTCCTCAAGAACGTGCATGGCTTCGGATGTGCAACCGCCTCCCCGCCGCGGAGGTAACGGGGAGGCGGTTCGTACTACGGTGTCAAATCAGGCGAGGTCGCGGCGGGCCGCGATCTTCGAGGACAGGCCGAAGATCTCGATGAAGCCCTGGGCCTTCGACTGGTCGAAGGTGTCGCCCGAGTCGTAGGTCGCGAGGTTGAAGTCGTACAGCGACTCGTCCGACTTCCGGCCGGTGACGACCGCGCGGCCGCCGTGCAGGGTCATCCGGATGTCGCCGCTGACGTGCTGGTTGGCCTCGTTGACGAAACCGTCCAGCGCCCGCTTCAGCGGGGAGAACCACAGGCCGTCGTAGACCATCTCGCCCCAGCGCTGCTCGACCTGCCGCTTGTAGCGGGCCAGCTCGCGCTCGACGGTGACGTTCTCCAGCTCCTGGTGGGCGGTGATCAGCGCGATCGCGCCCGGGGCCTCGTACACCTCGCGGGACTTGATGCCCACGAGCCGGTCCTCGACGATGTCGATCCGGCCGATGCCCTGGGCCCCGGCGCGCTCGTTGAGCTGCTGGATGGCCTGGAGCACGGTGACGGGCTTGCCGTCGATGGCGACCGGGACGCCCTCCTTGAAGGAGATGACGACCTCGTCGGCCTCGCGCGGCAGGGCCGGGTCCGCGGTGTACTCGTAGATGTCCTCGATCGGCGCGTTCCAGATGTCCTCCAGGAAGCCCGTCTCGACGGCGCGCCCGAAGACGTTCTGGTCGATGGAGTACGGGGACTTCTTGGTGGTCGCGATCGGCAGGTTCGCCTTCTCGGCGAAGGCGATGGCCTTGTCGCGGGTCATCGCGTAGTCGCGGACCGGGGCGATGCACTGGAGGTCGGGGCCGAGGGCGGCGATGCCGGCCTCGAAGCGGACCTGGTCGTTGCCCTTGCCGGTGCAGCCGTGGGCGACGGTGGTGGCGCCGTGCTTGCGGGCGGCGGCCACGAGGTGCTTGACGATGGCGGGCCGCGAGAGGGCCGAGACCAGCGGGTAGCGGTCCATGTAGAGGGCGTTCGCCTTGATCGCCGGGAGGCAGTACTCGTCGGCGAACTCGTCCCTGGCGTCGGCGACCTCGGCTTCGACCGCACCGCAGGCGAGCGCCCGCTCGCGGATGACGTCCAGGTCCTCGCCGCCCTGACCGACGTCCACCGCGACGGCGATGACCTCGGCGCCCGTCTCCTCGGCGATCCAGCCGATGGCGACGGAGGTGTCCAGACCGCCTGAATAGGCGAGTACGACGCGCTCGGCCACGGGGTTCTCCTTACACGGTGCATCCGCCGTTACGTCCAACAGCGGTAGGCATAACTATGCACTGGTCTGCATGTTTCGTCAATGGACGGAATAACAGGAGGTCAGCGGCTGTGACGACCACCTAGAGTGCGCGGATGGAGATGCTTCCACCCCTGTCCCGGACCGAATTCCACTCACCGGCCGAGCGCCTGCTGCACGGCAAGGGCCCTGCGCGCGCCCTTGACGGCGGCGGCCCGCGGGCCTGGGCGCAGCTCGACACCAGCGTCTACTGGTCCACCGTCGCCCACCACGGGCGCCGGAGCTCCTCCGGCACCGTCCGGGTGGGCCCGCACCGGTTCGACAGCCGGGAGATCGCCGACTGGAGCACCGCCCCGCACTGGCACCGCAGACACGGGGTGACCTGGGCCGCCGCGCCCCCGGCCGCCGCCGAGCTCGCCCTCTGCCTGTGCCACGCCGACCCCCGGGTGCGGAAGGCCGCCCTCGGGCAGGCGGCCGGCCGGCCCGAGGTCCTGGAGCTGGTGCTGATCCGGTGCGCCGACACGGAGGAGCCCGTACGAGACCGGGCGCGGGCGGTGCTGACCGCGGAACTGGACGCGGCCGTCGCGGCCGCCGCCGACGCCGCCGCGGCGGACCTCGTACGCGCCCTGGCGCCCCTCGCCCTGCTCGTGAGCCCGCGCCGGTACGGCGCCTGGGCCTGGGGACTGTGCCTGGCGCGGCTCGGCTCGCCGCCCGCCGCACTGATCCTCGAGCTGACGGACGACGCGGACCCGGGGACCCGGCTCGCCGCCGTCCGGGCCGCGCTGGCCCACGGACTGCTCCCGGCGGACCGCGTCGCGGACCTCACCGCGGACCCCGACGCCGGGATCCGCAGCGCGGCGCTGCGCTCCGGACTGCTCCGCACCGAGCGGACGGCGGGGCTCCTCCCCAGGACGGCGGCGAGGTGCGCGCCGCGTACCTGCAGCTGTGCGCCGACCTCCCGTCGCCCGGGGCCGTATTTGGGCTCGCGGAGTGCGCCGAGCGCGCGGACTGCGCCGTGCTGACCGGCCTGCTCGGCCACCGGGACGGCCCCGTCCGGGCGGCGGCCGTCGCGGGGCTGCGGCTGCTCGACGGGCCAGGCCCCGGCCCGGAGGCACTGACCGCGCTGCTGGACGACCCGTCACCGGCGGTGGTCCGGGAGGCGACGCGCTCGCTGCGCCCGGTGGCCGGCCGGCTGGCGGCGGGCCCGCTGGTGGCACGCACCCTGCCGGACCGCCCCGCGCACATCCGCCGGGCCGCTCTCAGGCTGCTGGCCGCCCAGGCCGCCGACGAGGGGCTGCCCGCACTGACCGCCGCACTGGACGACCCCGACCCGGCACTGCGGCGCATCGCGCTGGACCTGCTGCGGGGATGGGACTGGCAGGCGACGGCCCGCCGGGAGACCTTCGAACGGAGGGAGCTGCGGACCCTCTACGAGCGGTACTACTTCAAGCTCGACTGGGCCGAGATGCGCCGGACCCGTCTCAACTGGTGAAAATGCGGTCCGGCCCCGCCCCCGGCGCACCGATAATCGGATCATGGGAAAGCTCTATGACCGCATTGACAGCCGCATGCGCACCTTCATCGAGGAGCAGCCGGTCTTCTTCACCGCCACCGCGCCGCTGTCCGGCGACGGGCACGTCAACCTCTCCCCCAAGGGCCGCGCCGGCACGCTCGTCGTCATCGACGAAACGACCCTCGCCTACCTGGACTTCGGCGGCAGCGGCGCCGAGACCATCGCCCACGTCCGCGAGAACGGCCGCATCACGCTGATGTGGTGCGCGTTCAGCGGGCCGCCGAACATCGTGCGCATCCACGGCGACGGCGAGGCCGTCTTCCGCGACGACCCGCGCTGGGACGGGCTGATCGAGCGGTTCGGGGACGCCGACGGGCCTTCGGCGCGCGCCGTCATCCTCGTGAGGACCCGGCGGATCGCCACCGTGTGCGGGTTCGCCGTCCCCCTGATGGACTACCAGGGCGAGCGCACGCTGCACGCGGAGTACTTCGGCCGCAAGACGGACGAGGAGTTCAACGAGTACTGCGAGAAGAAGGAGTTCATCGGAGTGAGCGTCGACGGCCTGCCTGCGCTGCCGCTGCCCCTTCCGCCCCGTACCGTCTGACATGTGCTGCGTACCGCGCTCTTCGCCACCTCACTGATCGTCACCAGCCTGCTGGTACAGGGCCCCCAGGGTGACCCGCCGCTGCCCGCCCGGCTCGCCGACACCGGCGGCGGGAGCCAGCTGATCACCGCCGTGGCTCCGGCCCCCGGCTCCACGACCGGGCGTCTGACCTGGTGGGACCGGTGGGCCGGGCGCTGGTACCCGACGGGGAGCGCGCCCGCCCGCTTCGGCGCGAACGGGCTGACCGAGGGCGCGACCCGGACCCAGGGCACGAACACCACCCCGGCCGGCCTGTATGCGCTCCCCTACGCCTTCGGCATCGCGCACGCCCCGGCCGGTACGGCGTACCGCTACCGGCGGGTGACCCCCGACTCCTGGTGGTGCCAGGACAACGCCTCGGAGAGCTACAACCGCTGGGTGGAGCCGCTGCCCGCGGACTGCGCGCCCGGCGAGGCGGAGCACCTGACCACGTACACGACGCAGTACGCGCACGCGCTGGTCATCGCCTTCAACTACGAGCACCCGGTACGGGGCCGGGGCGCGGGCATCTTCCTGCACGTGAACGGCAAGGGCGCGACGGCCGGCTGCGTCTCGGTCCCCGAGGGCGCGATGCGCGCGGTGCTGCGCTGGGCGGATCCGCGCAGGCGGCCGTACATCGCGATCGGCACGGAGTCCGGCGACCTGGCCGTCACCCGGTACTGACCGGGAACCGGTCGGGCACCGGCCCGGTGGTCAGCTTTCCTTCTGGGCCAGCCTCAGCAGGTGGTCGGCGAGGGCCTGGCCGCCCGCCGGGTCGCGGCTGATCAGCATCAGGGTGTCGTCGCCCGCGATCGTGCCGAGGATGGCCTGGAGTTCGGCCTGGTCGATCGCGGAGGCGAGGAACTGGGCCGCACCCGGCGGGGTGCGCAGGACCACGAGGTTCGCGGAGGCCTCCGCCGAGATCAGCAGCTCGCCGGAGAGGCGCCGCATGCGCTCCTCCTTCGCCGACTCGCCGAGCGGCGCCTGCGGGGTGCGGAAGCCGCCCTCGCTGGGGACCGCGTAGATCAGCTCGCCGCCGGTGTTGCGGATCTTCACCGCGCCGAGCTCGTCGAGGTCGCGGCTGAGCGTCGCCTGGGTGACGCTCAGCCCGTCGTCGGCGAGCAGCTTCGCCAGCTGGCTCTGGGAGCGGACCGGCTGCCGGTTGAGGATGTCCACGATCCGGCGGTGGCGGGCGGTGCGGGTCTGCGGGACGGACTGGCCGTTCTGCTCGTGTTCCTGCGCCTGACTCATCGTCGTCCCATTCCCCGATTGATCATCCGTCCACGTCCGCGGCGGACTTCGCTGCGTCCAGCACGCCGGGCAGGGCCTGCAGGAACGCGTCCACCTCGGCCTCGGAGAGCACGTACGGGGGCATGAGCCGTACGACGTCGGGGGCGGGCGCGTTGACCAGGAAGCCGGCGTCCTGAGCCGCGCGCTGGACCTGCGGTGCGAGCGGCTCGGTCAGCACGATACCCAGCAGAAGGCCCGCGCCGCGGACGTGCGAGACGAGCGGGTGTGCGAATCCTTCGATTCCGCCCCGCAGGCGCTCGCCGCGCTCCTTGACCTGGTCGAGGAGCGCGTCGGCGGCGATGGTGTCGATCACGGCGAGGCCGGCGGCGCACGCGACCGGGTTGCCACCGAAGGTGGTGCCGTGCTGGCCGGGCTGGAGCAGGTCGGCCACGGGTCCGAAGACGGCGACGGCGCCGATCGGCAGACCCCCGCCGAGACCCTTCGCGAGTGTGACGACATCGGGCTCGACGCCCTCGTGGGCCTGGTGCTCGAACCACTGGCCGCAGCGTCCGATGCCGGTCTGCACCTCGTCGAGGACGAGCAGGGTGCCGGTGGCCCGGGTGATCTCACGGGCGGCCGTCAGGTATCCGGCCGGGGGGACGACCACGCCGTTCTCGCCCTGGATCGGCTCGATGATCACGAACGCCGTCTCCTCGGTGACGGCGGCCCGCAGGGCCTCCACATCGCCGTACGGGACGTGCGTGACGTCTCCGGGGAGCGGCAGGAACGGACCCTGCTTCTTCGGCTGGCCGGTGAGCGCCAGGGCGCCCATGGTGCGGCCGTGGAAGCCGCCGTCGGTGGCGACCATGTGGGTCCGCCCGGTCAGTCGGCCGATCTTGAAGGCGGCCTCGACGGCCTCGGCACCGGAGTTGCAGAAGAAAACCTTGCCGGGGCGGCCGAAGAGCTGGAGCAGCCGCTCGCCGAGCGCGAGGACCGGCTCGGAGGCGTAGAGGTTGGAGACGTGGCCCAGGGTGGAGATCTGCTCGGTCACGGCGGTGACGATGGCCGGGTGCGCGTGGCCGAGGGCGTTGACCGCGATACCGCCGACGAAGTCGGTGTACTGCTTGCCGTCCGCGTCCCAGACCTGCGCTCCTTCGCCGCGTACGAGCGCCAGCGCGGGGGTGCCGTAGTTGTTGGTCAGCGCGCCCTGCCAGCGGGCGGCGAACTCCTGGTTGCCGGTCATGCGGGGTCCCCTCCCTGTGTCTGGACTGCCTGTGTCTGAACTGCCTGTGTCTGAACTGCCTGTGTCTGGACTGCCTGTGCCTGGACTGCCTGTACGTCGAGTCCCTGACCGTCGGGCACGACCATCGTGCCGATTCCCTCGTCCGTGAAGATCTCCAGCAGGATCGAGTGCTGGACCCGCCCGTCGATCACCCGGGCGGTGGTCACCCCGTTGCGGACGGCGTGCAGACAGCCCTCCATCTTCGGGACCATGCCGCTGGACAGCTCGGGCAGCAGCTTCTCGAGCTGGCTGACGGTGAGCCTGCTGATGACCTCGTCGCTGTTGGGCCAGTCCGCGTAGAGCCCCTCCACGTCGGTGAGGACCATCAGCGTCTCGGCGCCGAGCGCGGCGGCGAGCGCCGCGGCGGCCGTGTCGGCGTTCACGTTGTACACGTGGTGGTCGTCGGCGCTGCGCGCGATGGAGGAGATGACCGGGATCCTGCCGTCCGCCAGCAGCGCTTCGATCGCGCCGGTGTCGATGGCGGTGATCTCGCCGACCCGTCCGATGTCGACGCTCTCGCCGTCGATCTCGGGCAGGTGCTTGGTGGCGGTGATGGTGTGCGCGTCCTCGCCGGTCATGCCGACGGCCAACGGCCCGTGCTGGTTGAGCAGCCCGACCAGCTCGCGCTGGACCTGCCCGGCCAGGACCATCCGTACGACGTCCATCGCCTCGGGCGTGGTGACGCGCAGACCCGCCTTGAACTCGCTGACCAGGCCCTGTTTGTCGAGCTGGGCGTTGATCTGCGGGCCGCCGCCGTGGACGACGACCGGCTTCAGGCCGGCCTGGCGCAGGAAGACGACGTCCTGGGCGAAGGCGGCCTTCAGGTCCTCGTCGATCATGGCGTTGCCGCCGAACTTGATGACGACGACCTTGCCGTTGTGGCGGGTCAGCCAGGGCAGGGCCTCGATGAGGATCTCGGCCTTGGGCAGGGCGGTGTGCCTGCGTGCAGTGCTCATGAGGAGTACGCGCTGTTCTCGTGGACGTACTCGGCGGTCAGGTCGTTGGCCCAGATGACCGCGGACTGCGAACCGGTGGACAGGTCCGCGGTGATGCGGACCTCGCGGCCCTTCATGCCGACCAGGTCGCGGTCCTCGCCGACCGAGCCGTTCTTGCAGACCCAGACGTCGTTGATGGCGACGTTCAGCCGGTCCGGGTCGAAGGCGGCCTGCGTGGTGCCGATCGCGGACAGGACACGGCCCCAGTTCGGGTCCTCGCCGTGGATGGCGCACTTGAGCAGGTTGTTCCGGGCGATGGACCGGCCGACCTCGACCGCGTCCTCCTCGGTGGCCGCGCCGATGACCTCGATGCGGATGTCCTTGCTGGCGCCCTCGGCGTCGCCGATCAGCTGGCGGGCCAGGTCGTCGCAGACCGTGCGTACGGCCTCCGCGAACGCCTCGTACGCCGGCACCCGGCCGGACGCGCCGGAGGCGAGCAGCAGCACCGTGTCGTTGGTGGACATGCAGCCGTCGGAGTCGACCCGGTCGAAGGTGGTGCGGGTCGCGGCGCGCAGCGCCTTGTCGAGGGTGGCGCTGTCCAGGTCGGCGTCGGTGGTGAGGACGACGAGCATGGTGGCCAGGCCCGGGGCGAGCATGCCGGCGCCCTTGGCCATGCCGCCGACGGTCCAGCCGTCCTGAGTCACCGTGGCCGTCTTGTGCACGGTGTCGGTGGTCTTGATGGCGATGGCCGCGGCCTCGCCGCCGTCGGCGGAGAGCGCGGCGGCCGCGGTCTCGATGCCGGGCAGCAGCTTGTCCATGGGGAGCAGGATGCCGATCAGGCCGGTGGACGCGACGGCGACCTCGCCGGCGTTGACCTGACCGCCCGGGCCGTGGCCGTTCAGGACCTCGGCGACCTTCTCGGCGGTGGCGTGGGTGTCCTGGAAGCCCTTGGGTCCGGTGCACGCGTTGGCGCCGCCGGAATTGAGGACCACCGCGCTGACGGTGGCGCCCCGCAGGACCTGCTCGGACCAGTGGACGGGCGCGGCCTTGACCCGGTTGGAGGTGAAGACGCCCGCCGCGGCCAGGCGCGGCCCGTTGTTGACCACGAGGGCCAGGTCGGGATTGCCGTTCGCCTTGATCCCGGCGGCGATGCCCGCCGCCGTGAACCCCTGTGCTGCCGTGACACTCACGGTGCGACTCCGATCGTGGAAAGACCCAGGCTCTCGTGGAGCCCCAGGGCGATGTTCATGCTCTGGACCGCGCCGCCGGCGGTGCCCTTGGTCAGGTTGTCGATGGCGCTGATCGCGATGATCCGCTGCGCGGCCTCGTCGTACGCGACCTGGATCTGAACGGCGTTGGAACCGTAGACGGACGCCGTCGCCGGCCACTGGCCCTCGGGCAGCAGGTGCACGAAGGGCTCGTCCGCGTACGCCTTCTCGTACGCGGCGCGGACCGCGTCGGCCGTGGTGCCCGGCAGCGCCTTGGCGGAGCAGGTCGCCAGGATGCCGCGGGGCATCGGCGCCAGCGTGGGCGTGAAGGAGACGGAGACCCGCTGACCGGCCACGGGGCTGAGGTTCTGCACCATCTCGGGCGTGTGGCGGTGGCCGCCGCCGACCCCGTACGGGCTCATGGAGCCCATGACCTCGGAGCCCAGCAGGTTCGGCTTGAGCGCCTTGCCGGCGCCGGAGGTCCCGGAGGCGGCGACGATCACGGCCTCGGGCTCGGCGAGCTGCGCGGCGTAGGCCGGGAACAGTGCGAGCGAGACGGCGGTCGGGTAGCAGCCGGGGACGGCGATGCGCTTGGAGCCGGCCAGGGCGGCGCGGGCGCCCGGCAGCTCGGGAAGGCCGTAGGGCCAGGTCCCGGCGTGCGGGGCGCCGTAGAACTTGTCCCAGTCGGCGGAGTCCTGGAGCCGGTGGTCGGCGCCCATGTCGACGACGAGGACTTCTTCACCGAGCTGGGCGGCCACGGCGGCGGACTGCCCGTGCGGCAGGGCCAGGAAGACGACATCATGACCGGAGAGCACCTCGGGCGTGGTCGCCTCCAGTACGCGTCCGGCCAGCGGCACCAGGTGCGGCTGGAGCGCACCGAGCGGCTGCCCGGCGTTGGAGTTGGCGGTCAGCGCGCCGATCTCGACCTCGGGGTGGGCCAGCAGCAGGCGCAGCACCTCCCCGCCCGCGTATCCGCTCGCACCGGCCACCGCTACACGTACCACCATCGGACCCTCCTCCTCGATGGCATGACTATACGTACGACCGCACGTTTATGCAAAGCAGTCATCCGGCGTCACTCCCCCAGTGTTACTCCCTTGTCCGCCCGATGATCACGGGTTACGTTCCCCGGGCACATATCGGGGGATCACAGCAGGTGGGGGACATGAGCGAAGACGCCGGGACGATCACGAAGGGCGCGGCGATAGGCCAGGGCCTCACGGCCGTGGCCCTGATCGGGGCCATGGGAATCGGCCTCTGGGCGGCCGGGGAGTCGGTGAATTCGAGCGGCGAGCGGAAGCCCGTCACCTGCTCGCACGGGCTGCCGGAGGAGACGCCCGCGAAGGCGGAGGTCGAGGCCGGGCACGTCTCCGGGGCCCAGCTGTGCGCGGCGCTGCACCGTCCCGATCTCGCCGATCTGCTGGGCACTCCCGGGGAGGCCGTGAAGAACGCGAACGGCGGCGGCAGCACTTTCAAGCCCGTCGGCAGCGACGAGGAGATCCACACCCCCTCGGGCGAGATCGAGCTCGATACGTACACGGTCCACCTGAGGGCCTCCTACGACGGACTGACGGTCGCCACCGTGGCCAGGTTCCTGGGAGACGGCACTCCGCCGCAGACGGTCCTGGGCCGCCCGGCCACCTTCTACTCGGACCGCACCCTCAGCATCAGCTTCAGCCTGGACGGCAGCAATGCCAGCAGCGGCTCCGGAGTTCCGACCCGCAGCCTCGTGGTGGCCCGGGACCCGGAGGACGGCAACGGGTCCTACGAGCTGACCCTGTGGCGCTCCGACGGCGGGGTGCCCGACGACGCGGTGGTGCTGCGCGTGGCCGAACAGGTGCTGCCGACGATCCCGGGGTGGGCCGCCGCCGGGTGAGGGCCCGTTACGGGGTCAGCGGCTCCGGGTCGACTACTGCGAGTCGACTGCTGCGGGTCAGCTGCTGCGGGGCTGGTTGAAGCGGAGCATGTTGCCGGCCGGATCGCGGAAGGCGCAGTCGCGGACCCCGTACGGCTGGTCGACGGGCTCCTGGAGCACCTCGGCTCCGGCGGCCCGGATGCGTTCGAAGGTGGCGTCCACGTCGTCCGTCGCGAAGATCACCCCGCGCAGCACGCCCTTGGCCAGCAGTTCCGCCATCGTCTGCCGGTCGGCCGGCGAAGCGCCGGGGTCGGCGAGCGGCGGTTCGAGGACGATCTCCACGTCGGGCTGCTCGGGCGAGCCGACGGTCACCCAGCGCATCCCCTCGAACGCGACGTCGTTGCGCACTTCCATGCCGAGGGCGTCACGGTAGAAGGCGAGCGCCTTGTCGTGGTCGTCGACGGCGATGAAGCACTGCGAGAGCTTGATGGTCATGCCCCGACGCTACGACGCGGCCGCGGATCCCGCTCCCCCGTTGCCCGCGGAGTTCCGGACGGGCCGGGTGAAGACCTTGGCGACACACGCCGGGATGGCTGCGCCGGCCTCGTGCCGGCGGGCCCGGTAGGCGCTGGGGGTCTCACCGACCAGCTCCGTGAAGCGCGAACTGAACGACCCCAGCGAGGTGCATCCGACGGCGAAGCAGACCTCGGTCACGCTCAGGTCGCCCCGGCGCAGCAGCGCCTTGGCCCGCTCGATGCGGCGGGTCATCAGATAGCTGTACGGGGTCTCCCCGAAGGCCGCCCGGAAGCTGCGGGAGAAGTGCCCGGGCGACATGAGGGCGACGGACGCCAGCGCCGGTACGTCCAGCGGGTCGGCGTAGTCGCGGTCCATCACGTCCCGGGCGCGCCGCAGCCGTACCAGGTCCTCGATCGTCACGCGCACCAGCATCTCACGGCCGGTGCGGGCCCAGGGGGCCAAGAGGGCCGGGGGCCCGCCGAGGAGCGACTACTTCTTCTCGGTCTTCTCGGCAGCCTTCTCGGCCTTCTCCGCCTGCATCTGCTTGATGCGGACGGTCTCCTTGCGGACGTCGGCCTGGGTGGCGCGCTCCTTCGCGAGCCACTCCGGCATCTCCTGCTTCAGGGCCTCGATCTGCTCCGTGGTGAGCGCCTCGGTGACACCGCCGCGCGCCAGACCGGCGATGGAGACGCCGAGCTTCGACGCGACCACCGGACGGGGGTGCGGGCCGTTGTTCCGGAGGTCCTGCAGCCACTGGGGCGGCTCGGCCTGGAGGGCGGTCAGCTCGGTGCGCGAGACGACACCCTCCTGGAACTCTGCGGGGGTGGCCTCGAGGTACACACCCAGCTTCTTCGCCGCAGTAGCGGGCTTCATGGTCTGGGTGGTCTGGTGCGACGTCATGAGGTCAAGGGTATCGAGCATGTGCGCCACCTCCGACCACGGCCGGTAATCTGGCCGGGTGACAGACTCCCGGACCCCCCCGTCGTTCCAGCTCGCATACGTCCCCGGGGTGACTCCCACGAAGTGGGTCCGGATCTGGAAGGAGCGCCTGCCCGACGTTGCGCTGACCCTCGTCCAGGTCACTCCGGCCGAAGCCCCCGCCCTGCTGCGCGGCGGCGGCGCCGACGCCGGGTTCGTCCGGCTGCCGATCGACCGTACGGACCTCAGCGCGATCCCGCTCTACACCGAGACCACGGTCGTCGTGATCCCGAAGGACCACGTCATGGCCGCGGTCGAGGAGCTGTCGATCGCGGAGCTGGCCGACGACATCGTGCTCCACCCGCTGGACGACACCCTCGAGTGGGAGCAGCTGCCGGGCAAGGCCGCGCTCCAGCGCCCGGAGACCACGGCCGACGCGATCGAGCTGGTGGCCGCGGGCATCGGGGTGCTGGTCGTGCCCCAGTCGCTCGCGCGGCTGCACCACCGCAAGGACCTCACGTACCGGACCCTGCTGGACGCTCCCGAGTCGCGTGTCGCGCTGTCGTGGCCGGAGGCGGACGAGACTCCCGACCTGGTCGAGGAGTTCATCGGGATCGTGCGCGGGCGGACCGTCAACAGCTCGCGCGGACGCGGCCGCACCCAGCCCGAGCCCGAGCAGAAGAAGGCGAAGCCGACGCGGAAGCCGGCCCCCCGCTCGGGAGGCAAGCCGGCCGCCAAGAACCCGCGGTCCGGGGCCCCCAAGGGCGGCAAGGCCACGGCCAAGTCCACCGGCAAGCGCGGAAAGCCCCGGGGCCGCTAGGGCCTGGAACCGCTAGGCCCCCGAACCGACCCTCGGGCGTGATCTCCCGCTCGGCTCAGCCGCCGAGCAGGTGGACGAGGGCCGCCAGCGAGCCGATCGCGGGCAGCACCGCGACGGCCACGGCGGCGAAGCTGAAGACCGTGGCCGGGGTTGCGTGGGCGCGCGGGTCGGCGAAGTTCGCGCACAGCAGGAGCAGCGACGACGGCAGGAAGATCCACGCCCCCTCCAGGATGCCGACGAGCGACCACCCGAACAGCACGACCGCGAGGACCCCGCACGAGGTCATGAACCGGGCCCGGTGTGCGCGCAGGGCCGTGGGCGCCGCGAGCAGGAGGACCGGGGCGACCAGCACGAACGGCGACAGCCCCGCCTTGAGCATCTCCACCACGGGCGGCACCGGGAGGATCAGCGCGACCAGCGCGATCCGCTGCTGCCACGGGTGGGCGGCCCGCGCCCTGCGCGCCCGGACGGCGCCGTCGGCCGCTCCCCGGCCGGGCGACAGGATCCCCGCCATGCCCGCCCCCTCCGGCCGCACCCACTCGACTTGAACGCGTTCAAGCTAGCGGATATTCGCACTCCTTGGCGATGCCCCGAGAGCGTTGCGCCCGCCACACACGCGTCCCTATAGTCACTTCGTATTCATTTCGTCACAGTGAGTGAGCTGGGGGCAAGGGTGTTACGTATCGGCAAGGGACCGTCCGGCAAAGGGCGGGCCGGCAAGGGACGGGCCTCGTTCGCCGCGCTGGCCGCCGGGGCGCTCCTCGCGCTGGGAGTGGGGGCCGCACCCGCGAGCGCCGTCGAGGGCTCGTGCGCCGGCGGCGCCACCGGGCGGCTGCCGCGACTGCAGGACCAGCGGTTCTACGTCCAGTGCGCGGGCGGGGTCGCCACCGTCGTGGCCTGCCCCACCGGACAGGTCTACGCTCCCGGCACCCAGCTCTGCGAGGCGCCCGAGCTGGTCCGGCCCGCCGTGGCCACGCTCACCACGGCCGGTCCGGCGAAGCTGAACGGGCTGCTCTTCGGGGTCAAGAACCTCAGCACCACCGTGCGGATCGCGGACGCCCCGGCCGGACTGGACGGCGTACCGGTCACCTTCACCACCGTCGGCGGCCGGACCCTGTGCACCGCCGTCACCGACCAGTTCGGAGCCGCCCGCTGCGACACCCCGGCCCGGCTGACCATCCCGCTGGACGAACTCCTGCGCGGCTACCGGGCCACCTACGCGGGCATCGGCGGGATCTACCTCCCCTCCTCCGCCACCGCCCCGATCGCGCTCCTCTAGGCGACTAGCCGAGCGTCCCCAGCGAGTGCCGGACCCAGACGTTCGGCTCCACGTAGACCGCGAAGCCCTGCTCCGGTTCGCAGTGGACCGGGGACAGGGCGCCCGGGACCCGGACCGGACCGGCCGTGTCGAAGGGCAGGCCCGTCCACTCCCGCCACTCGGCGAGGGAGCCGGTGATCGTCATCGACAGCGGGGCCACCGAGTCGATGACGCCGCCCGCACGCACGTGGACCCGTAGCCACGGGTCGTACGGGAGACCGTCCTCGCGGGTGCGGTACGCGTACTCGTGGATCGAGGTGTCCGGCTCGGCCGGCTTTCCGCTGGGCCGGACCGGCGCCACCACCTCGGTGAAGCCGCGCGCGCGGGCGGTCTCCCGCATCGCGGCGAGCATCCGGCCGGACAGGCCCTCGCCCTGCCGGTCGACAGCGATGCTGATCTCGATCGCGCTCACGGTGTCGGGCTCGACCCCGCGCCGCAGGTCGGAGAAGGCCCACATCAGGATCCGGTCCCAGCCCTGCGCGGGCAGCGCCCCTTCGCGGCCCGGCGCGTGCTGCGCGAAGGGCACGCTGAAGCCCCGGGCGACCACCGCGTCGCCGTCCGTGCCGATCAGGACGTACTCCGGGAACTCGGCCACCATCCGCGGGTACAGCAGCCAGGCCAGCGCGTCGTGCTGGGCGAACTCGGGCCACGAGTCCTTCATGTCCCAGAGCCGGGCCGCCAGTTCGGGCCGCTCCGCGAGCGTGGTGATCCGTATGCCCGCGCCGCCGATGTCCGTGATCTCGTCCATGCCCGCAGGCTAGGCACGCCCCACCTGCACCTCAAGCGATTTAACCGGTTCAGACGGGCGCCTGGAGGGAGAGGTGCCAGCTCCGCGGCCGGCCGGCGAGGGTGAGCGTGGACAGGGGGCGGACGTCCACGTTCCAGTAGGTCAGCGGCGGTGCGTTCAGGGCGTACACGAGCGCCGCCCGGACCACCGACGGCTCCGCCACCGCCACGATCGCTCCCCCGTCGTCGGCGGGCCGGGTGTCGAGCCAGCCGCCGATCCGGGCGATGAAGGCGAGCAGGGACTCCCCGCCGTGCGGCGCGGCGCGCGGATCGGTCAGCCAGAGGTCCACGGCCGCGGGATCCCGGGCCGCCACCTCGGCCAGGGTGAGCCCGCGCCAGTAACCCATGTCGCACTCCCGCAGGGCGGGTTGCGCCATCGGGGCGTAGCCGAGGGCGGTACCGGTGGCCCGGCTGCGCGAGGTCGGCGAACAGTAGCGGAGCTCGGCCGAGCCCAGCGGTACGAGCCCGCGCGCGGCGGATTCCACCGCGCGCCAGCCGTCCACGTCGAGGGGGCGGTCGTCGTCGAAGCGCTCGGCGAGCAGCGAGGTACTACGGGCTGCTGCGACTAGCGAAACCCGAACATGCATGCGGCGATGGTGATCCGCGTGCCGTACGGGGTCAAGCGTCGAGACGAAGCCCGGACCGCAGCCGCCGGACGGCCTCGGTCAATTCACCCGCGCCGGACACCCCGGCGAAGCTCAGCCGGACGAACGGAGCGGGCGGTTCCGCGCAGAAGTACGGCCGTCCCGGCGCGACCGCGACCCCGGCCCGCAGGGCGGCCGCCACGAAGGCCGCGTCGTCGTCGCCCCCGCCGGGCCGCGCCCACAACTGGTAGCCGCCCCGCGGCGGATGGGGCACCTCCAGCTCCGGCAGCTCCCGCCGCAGGGCCCCCGTGAGGACGTCCCGGCGGTGGCGCAGTTCGGCGGCCACGGTCTTGAGGTGGCGCGGCCAGGCGGGTGCGCCCACCAGTTCCAGGGCGGCCTCCTGGAGGGGCCGGGGCACGAAGAAGCTGTCCACGACCTGGATGGCGCGCAGCCGGTCGAAGACCGGGCCGCGGGCCGCCAGCGCGCCCACGCGCAGGCTGGGTGAGGTGACCTTGGTCAGGGACCGCACGTGGACGACCACCCCGTCCGGGTCCTCGGCGGCGAGCGGCGCGGGCAGCGGGCCCGAGTCCTCGTGGGCCAGGGACCGCGCGTAGTCGTCCTCCAGCACGAACGCCCCGGCGGCGCGCGCGATCCGCAGGACCTCTCCCCGCCGCTCGCCGGACAGCACGGTCCCGGTCGGGTTCTGGAACAGCGGCTGACATACGAACACCCGCGCCCCGGTCGCTTCGAAGGCGGCGGCCAGCAGCTCCGGTCGGACCCCGTCCGCATCCACCGGGACGGGTACCGGCCGGCAGCCGGCGGCCCGCGCGAGGGCCAGCAGCCCCGGGTAGGTCGGGGATTCCACGAGGATCGGCGCCCCGGGCGGGGCGAGCGCCCGCAGTGCGGTGGCGAGCGCGCTCTGGCCGCCCGCGGTCACCAGCACGTCCGCGGCCGCGACCGCCCCGCCGATCTCCCGCGCGAACCAGTCCCGCAGCTCCGGCAGCCCCTCCACGGGCGGCCGACCCCACACCCCGGGCCGCCGGCCGGCCCGGGCGAGGGCCGCCGCCATGGCCCGCTCGGGTTGGAGCGCCTCGTGCAGGTAGCCGCTGTGCAGCGGGATGACCCCGGCGGGCGGGGCGGCCAGGGTGACCAGCACCCCGGAGGCGTCCACGGAGCGCGGGACCACCTCGCCGGAGTCCTCGGCGCTCAGGGCGACGGCCTGCCACGAGGTGTCGCCGAGCTCCTGGGTGTGCGTACGGGGCTGCGCGCGGTAGACCCCGGCTCCGGGGCGGGTGACGACCAGACCTTCGGCGGCGAGCTGGGCGAGGGCCCGGGAGACGGTGACGGGACTGACCCGGTACTGCTCGACCAGGGCCCTGCTCGACGGGAGCTTTCCACCCACCGAGTAGCGGTCCATCTCGACTCGAAGGGATTCCGCCAGTTCCGCCACACTGCTACGCTCGTACATGACAGCACAGAATAGCGCTACTCTCCCCAACGCGATAGCAGTTCGAGGAATCGGCGCCCGCCGGCCCGCCCTCGGGGGCACCACCCTCGCCGCGGCCGGAGTCGTCACCTTCTCGCTGACCTTCCCCGGCACCGCCTGGGGCCTGGAGAGCTTCGGCCCGTGGTCCCTGTTCGGCCTGCGCTGTCTGCTGGCGGGCCTGACGGCCGGCGCCTTCCTGCTGGCCCTGCGCGTCCCGGTGCCGGCCCGCGCCCACTGGGCGGGGCTGGCGGTCGTCGCCGGCGGCGTCGTCGTCGGCTTCCCCCTGCTCACCACCCTGGCCCTGCAGACCTCCACCACCTCGCACGCCGCCGTGGTGGTCGGGCTGCTCCCGCTCACCACGGCGGTCGTCTCCTCGCTGCGCACCGGAGCCCGGCCCTCGCGGCGGTTCTGGGCCGCGGCCGTCGCCGGAGCGGTCGTCGTCCTCGGCTTCACCGTGGCCCAGAGCGGCGGCGCCCTCTCGGCGGGAGACGCCTTCCTCTTCGCCGCGCTGCTGGTGTGCGCGGCCGGGTACACCGAGGGCGGGCGCCTTGCCCGGCTGCTGCCCGGCTGGCAGGTGATCGCCTGGGCGCTGGTGCTGTGCCTGCCCATCGGCCTGGCCGGCTCCGCGCTCGGGCTCGCGTACGAACCGGTCGAGTTGACCGGCCGCGGAGTGGCCGGGCTGGTCTGGGTGGCGGTCGGCTCCTCCTTCCTCGGCCTCTTCGTCTGGTACCGGGGCATGGCCGAGATCGGCGCGGCCCGCGCGAGCCAGCTCCAGCTCGCCCAGCCGCTGCTGACCCTGCTGTGGTCGGTGCTACTGCTCGGCGAGCACCTGTCCCCGGCCGCGCCCGTCGCCGCCTGCGCGGTGCTCGTCTGCATCGCGGTGACGCAGCGGCCCGAGGGGCCAAAAAGAGGCTGAACGACCTAAACTGCTAACACCGGATCGGACCGCCACCGAGGAGGTCAGCATGCGCGCGACCGAGGGCGACCAGCTGGTTCAGCACGGCAGGATCGTGGGCCAGCACGACAAGGTCGGTGAGATCACCCAGGTCCTGGGAGAGAACGGCACCCCTCCCTACCGCGTCCGCTTCACGGACGGACACGAGGCAGTCATGTCCCCCGGCCCCGACTGCATCGTGAAGCACCCCGCCGACCACGACCAGTGACGGGCTGCCCCTAGAAGACGGCCTGGTCAGCGCGGTGGCACGGCCACCGCCGTCGGATAGTGGTCGGCGACCACCCGGGCCATCGCCCCGTTGGGGTCCGCGTCCACCTGCTTCGCGGAGAAGTAGACGTGGCCGCGGACCTCCGGGTATCCGGCGGCGAACCGCAGGTGCCGGGACAGCTCGCGCGGATCGCGCCAGGCGGCGGTGGAGCTTTCCGCGTCGCAGCGGTACAGCGCCTCCCCCACGTAGAGCTGGACGCGGGTGCCGGCGACGGTCCGCGCCCACCAGGGGACGATGGCGGCGTAGTCGGCGGCCGGGTGGCCGATCTGCCAGTACGCCTGGGGCACGATGTAGTCGATCCAGCCCTCGCGCACCCACTTGCGGGTGTCCGCGTACAGGTCGTCGTACGTGCCGACGCCCGCCTGGGTCGGCGAACCGAGGGGATCGCGGTCGGAGTTGCGCCAGACGGCGAAGGGGCTGATGCCGAAGCGCGTCGCGGGGCGCAGCGCCCGCAGCCGCTCGGACATCTCGCGGACCAGGGTGTCGGTGTTGTGGCGGCGCCAGTCGGCGCGGGTCGCGAAGGCCCGGCCGTACTGCTCGTAGGCAGCGTCGTCGTCGAAATCGCGGCCCTCGACGGGGTACGGGTAGAAGTAGTCGTCCCAGTGCACCCCGTCCAGGGGGTAGCGGGCGACGGCGTCCAGCATGGCGTCCTGTACGAAGCGGCGGACTTCCGGCAGCCCGGGGTTGTAGTACAGCTTGCCGCCGTACGGCACGGTCCAGCCGCGGTTGCGGCGGGCCGGGTGCCCGGGTGCGAGCAGGCTCCGGTCGGTGTGGTTGGCCACCCGGTACGGGTTGAACCAGGCGTGCAGTTCCAGCCCCCGGGCGTGCGCTTCGGCGACCGCCGTGCCGAGCGGGTCCCAGCCGGGGTCGACCCCCTGCTCGCCGGTGAGCCACTGCGACCAGGGCTCGCGCGCCGAGGGCCACATCGCGTCGGCGGTCGGCCGGACCTGGAGGATCACCGCGTTGAGGCGGCGGGCGACGGCGGTGTCGAGGAGGTCCAGCAGCTCGGCGCGCTGCTCCCGCGCGGACAGCCCGCTCTGCGAGGGCCAGTCCACGTTCTGCACGGAGGCGACCCACATCCCGCGGAACGCCGCCGTGTCCGCCGCCCCCGCCCGCGCCTTCCCACCGGCCCCGCCCGCCTCCGGCGGCCCGGCCGCTCTCGCGGGGGCCGCCGCCACCGCCGCCAACACCCCGGCCGCTGCGGCCAGCATTCCCCGCCTCCCGATGGACGCCATGTGACGACTCCGTTCCGCTCCGTGACATTGCCTCGTGTCCGCCCAGCATGCCCGCCCCGGCCCGCCACGCCGGGGAAGGACGGGGGTAACGTCGGGGGGCGTGGCGGGCGCCGGAACGCAGTTACCACTGCACGAGTACGGGGGACCCGCGATGGAGAGCAGCGAAAGGCACGATGTGACGGACCTCCCAGACGACATCGCACGCGTCGGCGTAGTGGGCTGTGGCCAGATGGGCGCGGGCATCGCGGAGGTGTTCGCCCGGAGCGGGCTCGAGGTGATGGTCGCCGAAACCACCGGCGAGGCCCTCGAGCTCGGGCGGACCCGGCTGCACACCTCTCTGACCAGGGCCGCCGAACGCGGCAAGATCAGCGAGGAGGAGCGGGACGCGACCCTGGCCCGCCTGTCGTTCACCACCGATCTCGGCGAGTTCGCCGACCGCGACCTCGTCATCGAGGCGGTCGTCGAGAACGAGCAGGTCAAGACGGAGATCTTCCAGGTCCTCGACCAAGTGGTCACCCGCCCGGACGCGATCCTCGCCTCCAACACCTCCTCGATCCCGCTGGTCAAGCTGGCCGTCGCGACCTCGCGGCCCGACCAGGTCATCGGCATCCACTTCTTCAACCCGGCCCCGGTGCAGCAACTCGTCGAGCTGATCCCGGCGCTGACGACGAGCGACGAGACCATCAAGCGCGCCGAGGCCCTGGTCGGGGGCGCGCTGGGCAAGCACGCCATCCGCGCCCAGGACCGATCCGGCTTCGTCGTCAACGCGCTCCTGATCCCGTACCTGCTGTCCGCGATCCGGATGTTCGAGTCGGGCATCGCGAGCCGCGAGGACATCGACAACGGCATGGAGCTGGGCTGCGCCCACCCGATGGGCCCGCTGAAGCTCGCGGACCTCATCGGTCTGGACACGGTGGCCTCGGTGGCCGACTCGATGTACGCGGAGTTCAAGGAGCCCCTGTACGCGGCTCCCCCGCTGCTCCAGCGCATGGTCGACGCCGGCCGCCTCGGCCGCAAGACCGGCTCGGGCTTCTACCCGTACGGCTGACCCGTACGGCTGACCCGTACGGCCGGCCCTTGCGGTCGGCCGCGGGCAGCCGCGGGGCGGCTCAGCCGAGCCGCAGGTGGTGCAGCAGCAACAGCCCGGCCGCCATGTTGGCGGCCGGGATCTCGCCGCGCGCGATCATGTCGGGGACCAGCTTGAGCGGTACCCACTCGCGGCGCGAGGACTCGAAGTCGTCCTCGGGGTGGCCCACGTACGTGGCCCCGTCAGCCCAGTAGAGGTGGTGGCGGGCGTCGGTCAGCCCGTTGGACGGCTCGACGGTCATCAGGTGGTGCAGGGGTCCGGGCCGCCAGCCCGACTCCTCCTCCATCTCGCGGGCGGCCGCCCGCTCCACGGACTCCCCGTCCTCGACGACCCCGGCGGGCAGTTCCCAGCCCCAGCTGTCGGTGATGAAGCGGTGGCGCCACAACAGCAGCACCTCGTTGGCCGCGTTGACGGCCGTGGCGACGGCGACCGGCCGCAGCCGGATGACGAAGTGGTCCAGGTGCCGGCCGTCGGGGAGCTCCACATCGGCGAGATTCACGTCGAACCAGCGGTTCGTGTACACGGTTTGCTCACTCAGGTTCATCCACTGCACGGTTCTGCCACCTTCCGATCGAGTAGGTGGCAACATGGCAGCAGTTCACCCCGGCCCAGGGGAACGCGCAAAGGGCGGCGCAGAGAACGCCACGGGGGATGTCACAGCGGAACGCGCAGCGCCCCGTCGATGAGCTCGGCCGTGTCCTGCGCCCCCGAACAACCGCTGGTCAGCAGCTGTTCCCGGACCGCCCGCAGCCGGTCGCGCAGGCGCAGCGACTCCATCCCCTTGGCCCGCTCGGCCATTTCGGCCGCCGAGGCCACCGCCTGATCGGCCTCGCCCTGGCGCAGCTGGATCTCGCACAGCATCGCGAGCCGGTGCACCCGGCCCCGGTCGTGCGCCGGGGTCCCGACCGCGGCCGAAGCCTGCTCCCGGGCCGCCCGCAGATCGCCCAGACCGAGCAGCGCCTCCGCGACCTGTACGTTGACCAGCCCGGGCTGTACGTACCCCGTCTCGTCCGGCTCCGTGCCGGGCCGGATCCGCTCCGCCGCCGCCTCGGCCTTGCGGATGCAGGCCAACGCGGCCGCCGTATCGCCGAGTTGCGCGTACGCCTTGGCCTGCATGGCGTACAGGTCCGCGGCCAGGGCCGGGGTGGTGTGCCGTCCCGCGGCGCGCAGGGCCGCCTCGGCGAAGGCCACGGCCTGGCGGAACTCCCGTAGGTGCAGGCACTGGTTGACGATCAACGCGATCACATAGGCACCGAGCCCCCGGTCCCCGCTCGCCTTGGCCAGCCGCAGCGCCTGGTGGAAGTAGCGCTGGGCCAGCCCGTGCGCGTCCGAGTCGTACGCGCAGATGCCCGCCACGGCCACCAAGGAGCCGCCGGCCCGGTGCAGGCTGCGGCCCAGCCCGTCCGAGTAACTGCCGCGCAGCATCGGGGCGGTCTCGGTGCCGAGGAAGCGGACGACCCGGTCGCGGGTGGCCACGCCGCCGGCCCTGCGGTACATCAGCTCGTAGTGCGCGCGGGCAGCCTTGAGGATCTCCACGTGCTCGGGTCCGACGCGGGTCGGCCCCGCGCGGGACACGTCCGCGTCCTCGGGCGGGTTCTCCCACTCCCACACGGGCATCACCGCGGGGGTACCGGTGAGGGCCCCGGCGTCGAGGGGCTGCCGGCCGTTGCCGTCGGAGCGCCACAGGGCCGCCGCCCGGTCGACGAAGCCGCTCAGCGGGGACCCGTTGGCGTCGGCGGGCTGACCGGGCAGCCCGAACCCGACGTCGTCGAGGGAGAGCGGCCGCCGCAGCCGGCCCCCGATCACCTCGCAGATCAGGTCCGGGACCTGACCGCGCGGGCGCTGGCCCTTCAACCACCTGGTCACGGCGGTGTGTTCGTACCTCAGGGCGAGTCCGCGGGTGCGGCCCGCCTGGTTCACGTGCGCGGCGAGTCCGGCGTGGGACATGCCCGCCTCGGCGAGGAGGGCATCGAGCAGTGCATTGGGCTGCATGGGCCCCTCCAAGGGCTCGTCGGATCCAGGCTAGTGGGTGCGCGCTTCACACGGGGTGTGAACGGAGTACGCGCATAAATGCGATACGCACCCTGCCGCCGGGGTCCCCCGGAGCGCTTCACTTAAGGGCCTCGCCAAGAGGTAGCTCGGGTCGTCGGCTCCCCCTCGTACAGTGCGACGACCCGTCAACCGCGCCGCCCGTCCTGTTGTCTGCCCGACACTCCACGGCAGGCGGGCGGCGCGCTTCGGCTCCGCCGGGTCCTGGTTGGTCGCCGGGCCCCGGCCGAGCCGGACCGAGCGCGCGCCGGGCCCACCCACCGGGCCCGGCCCGCGTGGTCCCCCCTCCGGCCCGCGAGTTCCCCGATACCGGCGCGGACGTCCGCGCCCCAGCCGCACGGACGTCCGCGCCCCTCCTGCGGACCCGTCCCTCAGGGGACCGGCCGTCCTCCGACGGGCGTGGCCGGGGTGCGCCCGTCCACCCTCCGCGCGATGCTGGCCGCAGGCAGGCGTGCTCGCTCGCCTGAACCGGACAGGCCGACACGCGGGAGCCGTGAACCAATGGGCCAGTGCACGAGACGTCTGCTGGGCGCCCTGGTCCTGGCCGGCGTCCTGGCAGTACCGGCCTGCGGGTCGCACGGTGACATCGCGGTGTCGAGCGGCAGCGACGGCGACGGTGCCGCTCTCGACGCGCCGACCGAAGCCGAGGTCAGACGAATCGTCCGCCGGTTCCAGGACACGAACCGCACCCCGGGCGTCCTGGTCGGCATCTGGAGCCCGAAGGGAACCTTCGTCAGCGCCACCGGCGTCGCCGACCTCGCGACCGGAGCCCCCCTTCGAACCGACATGCAGTTCAAGATCGCGAGCCAGACCAAGACGTTCACCGCCAACCTCGTCCTGCAACTGGTGGGAGAGGGGAAGGTCGCCCTTGAGGACCACATCTCCACGTGGGTGGCCGGCGTCCCCAACGGGGACCGGATCACGATCCGCCAGCTCCTCAACCACACCAGCGGCCTCGCGGACGGTTTCACGTCGCCCACCGTCCAGGCGAAGATCCCGACCGGCTGCACCGTCGAGGAGCTCCTGGAGGCCGAGGCGAAGTTCCCCCCTGTCGCTCCCCCCGGCACCAAGTGGTCGTACAGCAACTACGGTTACAACCTGCTCGGCCGCGTCGTGGAGCTGGCCGGCGGCCAGAACCTGAGCACCGCGGTCCAGCAGCGCATCGCCCGACCGCTCGGACTGCGCCGCACCCTCCTCCCGACAACGGGCAACGGCCTCAGCGAGCCCTTCACCCACGGGTACGGACTGGGCGACGTGGGCCCCACCCAGGCACCCACCGCCGCCGATGACGCGACGGCGATTCCGGCGTCGTGCCTCTGGGCACACGGAGCCATGGTCTCGACCCTCTCGGACATGCGGATCTGGTCCCGCGCCCTGGCGACCGGCGCGCTGCTCAAGCCGGACGTCTGGGCCGAAGCGACCAAGAACACGATCCCCTTCGTCTTCGCGGGGAACTACAACGGGCCCGGCACGTGGCGGTACGGACTGGGATTCGTCGAGTCCGGCGGGTTCATCGGGGGAGAAGGAAGTTTCGCCGGCTACGAGTCCACCGCCATGTACTCGCCCACGCTCCGGACGGCGATCGAGGTGGTGTCCACCAAGAACCCCAACGCCATCACACCTCCGCCGATGTTCCAGGCCCTCGGCATGGCGGTCTACGGCACCGGTCTCGACTTCGGCCTCACACCCGAACAGGCTCTCGCACCCGCGTTCAAGGGAGCGGCGGGAGCTCCCGGCACCGGCTGACGCACGCGAGGGGGCACACCCCGGAACCGGGATGCACCCCCTCGACGACGAGCGGCAGCGGCTATGCGCCGCGCAGCACCGCGCCCGTGCGCTCGCCCGCCAGGGCGACCGCCGCGTCGCGGGCCGCCGTGGACTCCTCGGCGGTCAGCGTGCGGTCGGCCGCGCGGAAGCGCAGCGCGTACGCGAGGGACTTCTTGCCTTCGCCGACCTGCTCGCCCTCGAACACGTCGAACAGCCGCAGGGACTCCAGCAGTTCACCGGCGCCCTTGTGCAGCGCGTCCTCGACGGCCGAAGCCGGCACCGACGCGTCCACGATCAGCGCGACGTCCTGGGTCGCCACCGGGAAGGAGGAGATCCGGGGCGCCTGGAGGGCCTCGCCGCCGGCCGCCGCGAGGCGGTCCAGGTCGAGCTCCATGGCGCTGGTGCGGGCCGGCAGGCCCATCGCCTTGACCACGCGCGGGTGCAGCTCACCGGCGTGGCCGATGACCGTCTCCACCCCGTCCAGGGTGACGAGCAGCTCGGCGCAGCGGCCCGGGTGCCAGGGTCCGTACTGGCCCTGGCGCACGACGAGCTCCGCACCGGCCTCGACGGCCAGCGAGCGCGCCGCCTGGACCGCGTCGGCCCAGTCGGCCGGACGGCCCTTGCCCCACCAGCCGGCCTGCTCGCGGGCACCGGCGAGCACGACCGCGGCGTAGCGCGGCTGCGCGGGCAGGGCCGCGTTCAGGGTGGCGATCTCCTCGTCGGTGGGACGCCGGTCGACGCCGAGGCGTACGGCGACGCCCGGCTGCGCGGCGGCCCGGAAGACCGAGCCGGTCTCGAAGAGGGCGAGGTCGTGACTGCCCCGGCTGTCGTTGCGGCGCAGCGCGCCGAGCAGACCCGGCAGCAGCGTGGTGCGCAGCGCCGGCTCCTCGTCGGAGATCGGGTTGACCAGCTTGACGACCTGGCGGGAGGCGTCGTGCGCGGACAGCTGGAGCTGGTCGAAGACCGCCTCGCCCAGGAACGGGTAGCTGAGCGCCTCGACGTAGCCCGCGCCGGCCAGCGCGCGGCCCACCCGGCGGTGCAGCTGCTGCCGGGCGGTCAGACCGCGGCCGGAGGGCACCTGCGGGAGGGTGGAGGGAAGGTTCCCGTAGCCCTCCAGCCGGATGACTTCCTCGGCGAGGTCGTTGGGCTCGGCGAGGTCGGGCCGCCACGAGGGCGTGGTGACGACGAGCTCGTCCTGGCCGTAGACGTCGCAGCCGACCTCCTGCAGGCGGCGTACGACGGTCTCCCGGCCGTAGTCCATGCCCGCGACCTTGTCGGGGTGGTCCGCGCTCATCGCGATGGTGCGCGGGGCACCCGGGGCGGTGAGCTCGGTGACGCCAGCCTCGGCCGTGCCGCCCGCGAGCAGCACGAGCAGGTCGACGGTGCGCTGCGCGGCAGCGGCGGCGGCCTGCGGGTCGACGCCGCGCTCGAAGCGCTTGGACGCCTCGGAGGACAGCTTGAGGCGGCGGGCGGTGCGCGAGATCGACACGGAGTCGAAGTGCGCGGCCTCCACGACCACGTCGGTGGTGCCGGTGACGGCGCCCGTCGAGCCAGAGGGATCAAACACAGTGGTGACGGAGTCGGCGATCTCGGTGTTGGCACCGCCCATGACACCGGCGAGCCCGATCGGGCCGCTGTTGTCGGTGATCACCAGGTCCTCGGAGTCGAGCTTGCGCTTGACGCCGTCGAGGGTGGTCAGCTCTTCGCCCTGCTCGGCCCGGCGGACGCCGATGGCGCCGTCGATCCGCGAACGGTCGTAGGCGTGCAGCGGCTGGCCGAGCTCGAGCATCACGTAATTGGTGATGTCGACGGCGAGCGAGATCGGGCGCATGCCCGCCTTCTGGAGGCGGCGCGTGAGCCAGATCGGGGAGCGCGCCTCGGGGTCGAGGCCGGTCACCGTGCGCGCGGTGAAGCGGTCGCAGCCCTGCGGGTCGTCGACCTTGACGGCGTAGCCGTACGAGTTCGGCGCGGGCACGTCGAGCAGCGCCGGGTCGCGCAGCGGCAGGCCGTACGCGGTGGCGGCCTCGCGGGCCACACCGCGCATGGACATGCAGTAGCCGCGGTCCGGGGTGATGTCGATGTCGAGGACCTCGTCGACGAGCTCCAGGAGCTTGATCGCGTCGGTGCCGACCTCGTGCTCGTGGGGCAGCACGATGATGCCGTGCGTGCCGTCGTCGCCCATGCCCAGTTCGTCGCCGGAGCAGATCATGCCGTGGGAGGTGCGGCCGTACGTCTCGCGCGCGGCGATCGCGAAGTCGCCGGGCAGCACCGCGCCGGGCAGCACCACGACGACCTTGTCGCCGACGGAGAAGTTCCGGGCGCCGCAGACGATCTCCTGCGGCTCGCCGGTGCCGTTGGCCGAGCCGACGTCCACCGTGCAGAAGCGGATCGGCTTGCGGAAGCCTTCGAGCTCCTCGATGGTCAGCACCTGGCCGACGACGAGCGGGCCCTTGAGCCCGCCGCCGAGCTGCTCGACGGTCTCGACCTCCAGGCCGGCGTCGACGAGCTTGGCCGCGACGTCGCGACCGGTTTCACCCGCGGGGAGGTCGACGTACTCCCGCAGCCAAGAAAGCGGGACCCGCATCAGATCTCCATCCCGAACGGCCGGGTGAAACGGATGTCACCCTCGACCATGTCTCGCATGTCTTCTACGTTGTGGCGGAACATCAGCATCCGCTCGATGCCGAAGCCGAAGGCGAACCCGCTGTACTTCTCCGGGTCCACACCGCAGGCGATGAGCACCTTCGGGTTGACCATGCCGCAGCCGCCGAGCTCGATCCAGCCCTCGCTGGAGCAGGTACGGCACGGGCGGTCGGGGTTGCCCACCGACTCGCCGCGGCACACGTAGCACTGCATGTCCATCTCGGCGGACGGCTCGGTGAAGGGGAAGAAGTGCGGGCGCAGGCGCGTGGTGGTGCCCTCGCCGAACAGCTCCTGGACCATGTGGTCCATGGTGCCCTTGAGGTCCGCCATGGTCAGGCCCTCGTCCACGGCGAGGAGCTCGACCTGGTGGAAGACCGGGGTGTGCGTCGCATCGAGCTCGTCGGTGCGGTACACCCGCCCCGGGCACACGATGTAGACGGGGGGCTTGCGCTCCAGCAGCGAGCGCGCCTGCACCGGGGAGGTGTGGGTGCGCAGCACGACTCCGGACTCGTCGCCCTCGGTGCCTTCCGGCCCCCGGACGAAGAAGGTGTCCTGCATCTGGCGCGCGGGGTGGTCGGGCGTGAAGTTGAGGGCGTCGAAGTTGAACCACTCCGCCTCGACCTCGGGGCCCTCCGCGACCTCGTACCCCATGGCCACGAAGATGTCCGCGATGCGGTCCATCAGCGTGGTCAGGGGGTGCCGGGCGCCGGCGGGCACGCGGTCGTAGGGCAGCGTGACGTCCACCGCCTCCTCGACCAGCACCCGCTCGTCGCGCTCGGCTTCGAGCGCGACCGTGCGGGCCCCGAACGCCTTGTTCACGGCGCCGCGGGCCTGGCCCACGAGCTTGCCCGCCGTGGCCTTGGCCTGCGGGGGCAGCGCGCCGATCTCTCGGTTGGCGAGCGCCAGGGGCGAGCGGTCGCCCATGTGCGCGGTCTTCGCCTCGCGAAGTTCGTCGAGGTCGCCGGCGGCGGCGAAGGCGGCGAGCGCCTCGTCCCGCATGCGCTCGATCTCTTCCGGTTTCAGTGCCTCGACCTCGACAGGGTCGTACGACTTGTTCGGTGCCGACATCTCTTCCCGTACTTCCGATGGCTGGCTGGTGGGTCCCCCGCGCGACGCGCAGGACGCGCTCGGCACAAGGACACAAAGGTGCCAAAGGTCGAGTCTAAAGGTCGCTGGGGGTGAAGGGGCCCGTGGGCCGCCTGGCGAGACGCTCCGCAGGGCTACTGCGTGAGGTACGCCGGGGCGCCGACGGGCAGGATAAATCGGAACTCGGCGCCGCCGCCGGGGCCGCGGCCGACCGTGATGGTGCCGCCGTGGGCTTCCACGATGCCCTTGACGATGTAGAGGCCCAGGCCGGTGCCGCCGCGCTTGCTGCCCCGCCAGAAGCGGGTGAAGACGCGCTTCATCGACTCTTCGGGGATTCCGGGGCCCTCGTCGGTCACGGTGACGGCGGTTCCCTTCTCGGTCTTCCCCGCGGCGTTCGCGAAGCTGGTCGGCGTCACGTCGATGGTGACGGTTCCCTCGCCGTGGCGCACCGCATTTTCGAGCAGGTTGCCGAGGATCTGGTCAATTTTGTCCGGGTCCGCCCACAGGTCGGGCAGCGGTCGGCTCACACTGACCAGGAACCGCTCCGGGGCCTGCCCGTTCGCGGTGAGCGCCTGGACGTGGCGTCCCACGGCCGTGGAGATGTCGACCGGCTGGCGGCGCACCTCCAAGCGGCCCGAGTCGATGCGGGAGATGTCCAGGAGCTCGGCGATGAGCCGGGTGACACGGTTCGCGTCGGCGTCGACGGTCTCCAGCATCAAGCGCTTCTGGTCGTCGGTGAACCGCTCCCACTTGGCGAGCAGGGTCGCCGTGAACCCCTTCACGGAGGTGAGCGGGGAGCGGAGCTCGTGCGCGACGGTGGCGATCAGCTCGGCATGGCTGCGCTCGGTGCGCCGCCGGGCCTCGGTGCCCCGCAGGGTGACCACGAGCCGGCGCACCGGCCCCTTGGGGTGGGTGCGCACGTACCGGGCGGAGACGAGCACCTCGCGGCCGCCGGGGAGCAGCAGGTTGCGCTCGGGCTGTCCGCGCCGGGTGGCGAGGCCTCCGTAGGGGTCGGTCAGCGCCCACCAGCGGCGGCCTTCGAGGTCCTCCAGCGGGAGGGCGCGCTCGATGCCCAGGCCGAGGGCCTCGCCCGCCACGAGGGCGGTGATCCGGGCGGCGGCGGAGTTGAAGCAGATGACCCGGCCGGTGGCGTCGGCGATGACCAGCCCGTCGGGCAGGTCGTCGGGATCGATCCCGAGCGCGCCGTACCCGCCGTGCCCGTCCGCATCCTCCGGCGCGTCGGGCCCCGGCCCCTCTGGGACGGGACCTACGGGGCCTACGGGGCTCGCGGGCGCGGTCCGGGCCTGCGGGGGCGGGGCGGCGGCTCCCTGGGGCTGCTGTACGGGCACCCGGGCGGCGGGGGCGGCCAGCTGGGGCACGGTCGCCAGGACCGGTGCACCGGCCGCCTTGGCGGCACCTGGCGAGCTGTTCGTACCGACGGTCATGTCCCCGTACCCCACATCTCCGAGTACCACAGTGGGCCCCCCGGGCCGCCACATTACTAGCTGGGGGTCACGGAGCGGCACCCTCCGGGCGCCCGCTGTGCACGCGCGGAGGCGTACAGACACACGGCGGCGGCCGTGGCGAGGTTCAGGCTCTCGGCCTTTCCGTGGATCGGAACCCGTACGACCGCGTCGGCGAGCGCCCTGGTCTCCTCGGGCAGGCCCCATGCCTCGTTGCCGAAGATCCAGGCCGAGGGGGTGCCCATGGTGCCCGCGTCGAGCTCGGCGTCGAGGTCGTCCGTGCCGGCCCCGTCGGCGGCGAGGATCCGTACGCCGGCCGCGCGCAACCCCTCGACGGCCTGCTCCACGGGCACGCCGACGGCCACCGGGAGGTGGAAGAGGGAACCCACGGAGGCGCGTACCGACTTGGGGTTGTACAGGTCCACGGAGGCGTCGGTCAGCACGACCGCGTCGGCTCCGGCGGCGTCCGCGCAGCGCAGCACCGTACCGGCGTTGCCGGGGTCGCGGACGTGCGCGAGGACGGCGACGAGCTTGGGCCGCGCCTTCAGGATCTCCTCGAACGGGGAGTCCAGGAAGTGGCAGACGCCGACCAGGCCCTGCGGGGTGACGGTCTGCGAGACCTCCGCGAGCACCTCGTCGGAGGCGTAGTGGACGCGGGCTCCGGCGGCGTACGCGGCGTCGACGATGTCGGCGTAGCGCTCGGCGGCCTCCACGGTCGCGAACAGCTCGATCAGCGTGGACTCGCCGCCGGCGCCGCGGTGCTCCACGGCCTCGCGCACGGCCTGCGGGCCCTCGGCGATGAAGCGGCGCTCCTTGGTGCGGAAATTGCGCCGCGCCAGGCGCCTGGCGGCGGCCACCCGGGTGGACCGGGGGGAGATCAGCTCGGCGGGGGTGCCCATGGCGGTCGGCTCGCTTCCGTACGTACAGCGGGTGGAACTCAGTCGAACTCGGTGTTCAACGCACCGGACCCGCAGGCGCGAGGCCTGCGGGTCCGGGCAAGTTACTGCAGCCTTGAGGGCGTGCTGCTTAGGCAGCGACCTTCGGGGCGTTGACATCGGCCGGGAGGGCCTTCTGCGCGACCTCGACCAGCGCGGCGAACGCGTTGGCGTCGTTGACGGCCAGCTCGGCGAGGATCTTGCGGTCCACCTCGATGTTGGCGGCGTTAAGACCCTGGATGAGGCGGTTGTACGTCATGCCGTTCTGGCGGGCAGCAGCGTTGATGCGCTGGATCCACAGCCGACGGAAGTCGCCCTTGCGCTTCTTGCGGTCGTTGAAGTTGTAGACCAGGGAGTGGGTGACCTGCTCCTTGGCCTTGCGGTACAGGCGCGAACGCTGACCGCGGTAGCCCTTGGCCGCCTCGAGGATTGCCCGGCGCTTCTTGTGCGCGTTTACTGCCCGCTTGACGCGTGCCACTTTGTACTCCTTGTAGCGGGGCCGTGGATGACTTCACACGACCCGAATTCGATGGGGTCCCGGTCTTGACGTGCTCCCGCTCCCGGAAGGGGAGCGGAGGACGTCACTTGCCGAGAAGCTTCTTGATCTTCGCGGCGTCGCCGGGGGCCATCTCCGCGGTGCCGGTCAGGCGGCGGGTGACACGGGACGACTTGTGCTCGAGCAGGTGGCGCTTGCCGGCGCGCTCACGGAGCACCTTGCCGGTGCCGGTGATCTTGAAGCGCTTCTTGGTCCCGGAGTGCGTCTTGTTCTTCGGCATGGCGCCGTTATCTCCTCGTCGGTGGCGCCCCCACCGGCCCTGGTGGGGGCCGGCTCGCGGGAGCGTCATGTTGTATCGGTGATCCGAGACGGGCTGCCTCGGAATCAGGCCTGTGTAGAGGCCTCGTCCGAGGCGGCTGCCTCGTCGGTGCCGGCCTCGGCCGCGTCGGTCGCCTCGGCCGCTTCGTCGGAAGCGTCCTCCACGTCCACGTCCTCGGCTTCGAGTGCAGCGTTCTCCGCCTCGAGCGCGGCGTCGGCGGCCAGGGCCTCGTCACCACTCTCGTCGCTGGCACGCTCACCCTGGCGCTCGGCCTTGCGGGCGGCCTGCGCCTCGCGGGCTTCGGCCATCGCCTCGGTCTTCTTCTTGTGCGGACCGAGAACCATGATCATGTTTCGGCCGTCCTGCTTCGGGTTCGACTCGATGAACCCGAGGTCCTCGACGTCCGAAGCGAGACGCTGCAGCAGTCGGTAGCCGAGTTCCGGCCTGGACTGCTCGCGACCACGGAACATGATCGTGATCTTGACCTTGTCGCCCTGCTTGAGGAACCGAACGACGTGACCCTTCTTGGTGTCATAGTCGTGCGGGTCGATCTTCGGCCGGAGCTTCATTTCCTTGATGACCGTGTGCGCCTGGTTCTTGCGCGCCTCACGGGCCTTCATGGCCGACTCGTACTTGAACTTGCCGTAGTCCATGAGCTTGCAGACCGGCGGGCGTGCGGACGCCGCGACCTCGACCAGGTCGAGGTCGTACTCCTGCGCGAGCTCGAGCGCCTTGGCAAGCGGCACGATGCCGACCTGCTCGCCACTCGGGCCGACGAGTCGTACCTCGGGAACGCGAATCCGGTCGTTGATGCGGGGCTCGGTGCTGATGGATCCTCCTCGGTAGCACCACACGGCTGCCTGGAGGACAGCCGCTGACGTTTTTCCGTCAGACCGACCGCGGCGGGGAATGAAAAAAGCCCCGCCGGGCACAGGCGAGGGCTCCAATACAACCGGAGCACCGTCGCGTGCGAACCGCGGGGCGCAAAATCGGGCAGCTTTCCATCGTCCGTACGGAACGATGGATACCACCTGACCGGTGACCCGCCTCCCGTGAGGGCGGCTGGGTGGGAGAATCGGAGCCTCCACTTGTGGGCCGGGCACATAAGTGTCCGGCCGGTCGAAGTACATACTAGCACCCGCGTTGCAAGCCCGCCGCACGGCATATCGTGGGGCACATGACTGACGCGACGCCCTCCGGTTCCACCTCTGCATCCCCGGCCGCTCCCGACTACGACGACCTGACCCGCGACATCGCGGACGTGCCGGCCGTCGAGGTCATCACCACGGTGGCCGTCCACCTGCTCAGTGCGGCAGCGGTCAACCTGGGCCTGGACAAGCCGGACTCCGAGTACAAGGACCTCGACGAGGCCCGCAAGCTGATCACCGCCCTGGCCGGGCTGGTCACCGCGAGCGCCACCGAGATCAGCTCCTTCCACGCCGCCCCGCTGCGCGACGGCCTGAAGTCCCTCCAGCTGGCCTTCCGCGAGGCCTCGCTGGTGCAGGACGAGCCGGGGCAGGGCCCGGGCGAGAAGTTCACGGGTCCCGTGTACGCGTAACTCCGGCAAGCAGTACGCGCACCTGCGGAAGCAGCAGGAAGGGCGCCTCCCGATGTCGGGAGGCGCCCTCGTGCGTTGCGGGGGTCAGCGCGTGAAGAGCGGCTCGCCCGGCGGGACCGGGGCCCCCTCCGGGAGCAGCGCCAGGTCCAGTCCGCCTACGAGGCGTGCGCGCAGGGTCTCGTCGGCCGCCAGGGCCTCGGCCACCCGGCGGGCCGCCGCCGCGGCCTGCGGGCCGGCCGCCAGCACGATCGCCAGGGTTCCGTCGGCGTCCGCGCCGCCCGGGCCCAGGTGGGCACCGAGTACGGCCGGTTCGGCGGTCACGACGGCTCGGACGGCCTCGCGCACGGCGGGGTCGGCGAGCGGACCGGCGTCCGTGCGGCCCTCGGCGAGCGCGAGCAGCGCGGGGCCCGCGAGCTGGTACGGGACCGGTCCGGACAGGTCGAGGACGATGGTGTCGGCCTTCTCGTGCGCGGCGGCGGCCAGCGCCTGGTGCAGCGGCACCGCCACCGGGCGGGCGGCCGGGTCCCACAGGGCCAGCGAGGCGATGGAGGTGAAGGCGGGCAGCGCCCGCCGGTCCCCCGCCCGCAGGGTGGGGACGGCCATGTCGCTGGTCTTCTCGCGCTTGAGTCCGGTCTCGGGGTCGGTCTCGACCTCGCCGAGGACCGCGACGACGGGAACCAGCAGGCGGGCGTCCCTCAGGGCCGCCAGCACCTCCGGCTCCTTGGCTCTGTCCACGGCCCAGGCGGCCAGGGCCGCGCTCAGCCGGGGATCGGCGGAGCCGTCGTCGTCGGAGAAACCGGGGTCGGGGATGTTTTTGTTCGCCACAGTTCCCCGAGCCTATCCCGCATCGGGATCCCACCGTCCGGCCCGGGGCCGCCGGGCCAGTACGCCGGCCACCACGAGCAGGACCAGCCCGCCGGCCACGCCCGCCGGGGCTCCGAAGCGGGCCCAGGGCCCGGGGTCGGGCACCGGGTCGGGGCCGGCACCGAAGTAGGTGCCGGCGGCCGCGACGGGTGCGGGCAGCACCGGTTCGGGGGCCATCCCGTCCGCGGCCTGGAGGGCGGCGACCGGGTCCACCAGGCCGAAGCCGCGGGAGTCGTCGCGGCCGCCGGGCGGGGAGCCGGAGGCGGTGTCCTCCAGCAGGTTCTTGATCTGTGCCGGGGACAGGTCGGGGTGGGCGGCCTTGACCAGGGCGACGGCGCCGGAGACGAAGGCGGAGGCGGCACTGGTGCCCCAGCCCTCGTAGTAGGAGCGGTCGGGGTCGGCGATGACCACGCCGACGCCCGGGGCGCTGACGGTGGCGTACCAGTTGCGGGTGGAGAAGGACGCCTTCTTGTTCTTGCGGTCGACGGCCGTGACGGCGATGACCCCGGGGTAGGCGGCCGGGTACGAGATGCGGTCGCCGTCCTTGCCGCCGTTGCCGGCGGAGGCGACGACGACCGCGCCCTTGCCGAGGGCGTACTGGACGGCCTCGTCCTCGGCGGCCTCGTGGTGGGCGGAGCTGCTGTCGTCGCCGAGCGAGAGGTTGATCACGTCGGCGCCGTGGTCGGCGGCCCAGCGGATGCCCTCGGCGAGGGCGCCGCCCTTGTTCTCCCGGGCCTGGTCCCGGCTGGGGTCCTTCTCCTCCAGGATCACCCGGACCGGGAGGATCTTCGCCTGGGGGGCGATGCCGAGGACGCCTCCGAGGCCGAGGGAGCCGTGGCCGTGCCCGGCGATGATCCCCGCCATGGCGGTGCCGTGGCGGGCCCAGGCCCGGTCGCCGCGTCCGGCGCCCATGCCGACGAGGTCGGCGCCCTCCAGGACCTGGCCGACCAGGTCGGGGTGGGTCGGGTCGACCCCGGTGTCGAGGACGGCCACGGTGACCCCGTCGCCCCGGGTGGTGCCCCAGGCCTCCTCGGCGCGCAGGGCCGTCAGCCCCCACTGGCGGTCGCGGATGGCGTCGGCGGCGGCCGGCGGCGCGGCGGTGACGACGAACAGGGCTCCGAGCGCGAGGGCGGCCGGGAGCAGGGCGCGGCGGGTCATCGAGCGGCCTCCCGGGTCGCCGTCGGGGCCTGCGGTGTCTGTGGAGCCGATGCCTGCGGATCCGATGCTTGCGGATCCGGTGTCTGCAGATCCTGCGACGGCTGCGGCGTCTGCGCGGCCGGCCGGCCCTGCGGGGCCGCGAGGCCGCGCAGGGTCCGTTCGATCAGGTCGGCGACGGCCTTGGCCTCGTGGCCGAGGCCCGCCTTGGCCACGCGTCCCCTGGCGTCCTCGGCCATCTTGTCCTCGGCCGGGCTGGGGGCACCGAGGCGGCGGCCGTCGGCGAAGGCGGAGACCGTGTAGACGACGACCGGGGCCTCGGCGAGCACGGAGGCGGTCCAGGCGGCGCGGCGGTTGTCGGGGAATCCGTAGCCGGTCGGGGCGGTCAGGCGGCCGCGCAGGGAGTCCATGGCGGTGGCGTCGGCGGGGGTGAAGACCATGCCGACGGTGACGAGGGAGCTGCGGGTGGCGTCGGTGTAGGTCGCGCGGAGCACACGGGTGCACCCGGTTTCGGCGAACAGCGCCTGCCAGTCGGCGGCGAGCGCCTCGGTGCAGCCGGCGTCGGCGGCGGGGGCGATGCGGGTCCACGTGCGGTCGGCGCCGCCCGGCCCGGCGTCCTGGCCGTCGAGGACGGGCGGGAACAGGGTGTCCACGGGCGCGCTGTGCCAGAGGGACGCGGCCTTGCGGTAGGCGGCTTCGGGCGTCAGGGTTCGCTGTGCGGCCCGGTGGTCGGTGACGGCCTTGTAGCCGGCCGCACCGGTGAGACCGAGGCCGAGGAGGCCGCACAGGGCGGCGGCGAGGACCGTTCCGCGGCGCCGCCGTGGCGGTACCGGGTCCCGGTCGGGCGCGGTCAGGACCCCGCCGTGCGGTGTGGACGTACTCATCCGGCGGCTCAGCCCCCCGTTCCCGTCGGCTGCCTGCCCTTACTTTACGCGCCCGTCAGTGCCGGAATGCCGACCGGGGAGGAGCGACGGTAAACACGTGCGAACTGCCGTCTCAACATCCGAAAAGGGGCATCGGGCGGTCGAGACCTTGATGTGACCGCGGCGGGCTTCCGGGCCTCTGACCTGGCCGGGGGTCCCGCGGCCTCCGCGAACCCCCTACCCACGAGTACACCCATCTGGCAGGCTGCCGCCCATGAACTCCCCCGCCGCCGATCGGGCCCGTTACGACCGGGCCACCGCCCATCTCGACGCTCCGCTCGCCCTCGTGGATCTGGAGGCGTTCGACGCGAACGCCGACGATCTCGTGCGTCGCGCCGGCGGGAAGCCGGTCCGGGTGGCGAGCAAGTCCGTACGGTGCCGCGCGCTGCTCGAACGGGTCCTCGCGCGGCCCGGGTTCGCCGGAATCATGTCCTACACCCTCGCCGAATCGATCTGGCTGGCCCGCTCGGGCTTCGAGGACGTGCTGCTCGCCTACCCGTCCGCCGACCGGGCCGGCTTCGCCGAGCTCGCCGCGGATCCGAAGCTGGCCGGCGCGGTCACCGTGATGGTCGACGACCTCGCGCAGCTGGAGCTCGTGGACCGGGCCCGTGACGGCGGCGTCCAGGAGATCCGGGTCTGCCTGGAGCTGGACACCGCCCTGCACCTCTTCGGCGGCAGGGTGCGCGTCGGCGCCCTCCGCTCCCCGCTGCGCGAGCCCGCCCAGCTCGCCGAGCTGGCCCGCGCGGTGAGCGCCCGGCCCGGCTTCCGGGTGGTCGGACTGATGGGCTACGAGGGCCACGTGGCCGGGGTCGGCGACGCGCTCGCGGGCCGTCCGCTGAGGTCGCGCGCCATCCGGCTGATGCAGGGCGCGGCCCGCAAGGAGCTGGCCGCCCGCCGGGCCGAGGCGGTGCGGGCCGTGCGCGCGGTGGTGCCGGACCTGGAGTTCGTCAACGGCGGCGGCACCGGCAGCGTCCAGCAGACCGCCGCCGAGGACGCGGTCACGGAGATCGCCGCCGGGTCGGGGCTCTACGTGCCGCGGCTGTTCGACAACTACACCTCGTTCAGCGGCCGCCCCGCGGCGCTCTTCGCCCAGCCGGTGGTCCGCCGCCCCGGGGTCGGGGTGGTCACGGTGCTCGGCGGCGGGTACCCGGCCTCCGGCGCGCCCGGCGCGGACCGGCTGCCGGTCCCGTACCTCCCCGAGGGGCTGCGCTACGACCCGCAGGAGGGGGCCGGCGAGGTGCAGACCCCGCTGCTCGGCAGCCCCGCCGACGATCTGCTGATCGGCGACCGGGTCTGGTTCCGGCACGCGAAGGCCGGTGAACTGTGCGAGCGCTTCGACACCCTGCACCTGGTCCAGGGCGACCGGGTGACGGCCACCGCCCCGACCTATCGGGGCGAGGGCCGCACCTTCCTCTAGGGACCTGGGACCCCGGGTCCGGAACCGGACCCGGACCCGGCTAGAAGACGGAGTCCGTCTGGTCCGGGATGACGCTGGTGTCACCCCGGAGCACGGGCCCCGGGGTGCCGTCACGGCCGGTGAAGCCGGTGGTCGCGCACGGGTACGGCGCGGCCTTCTGCTTCTTGGGCTGGATGAACATCGGGTTCACGATCCACTTGCCGTCGCTGTTGTCGTACGCGCGGCACATCAGCTCGTTCTTGTTGCGGTTCACGACGAGCCGCAGCACGGTCGCGTCGCGCAGGAACGAGATGTCGGTGTCGGAGTCGCCCGCGGCGAACACCTGGCGGCGGGCGGCCGGCTGGACCTTCTCGGCCGCGGCGCCGCGGACCCCGAAGATCTCCTTGTTGATCCAGCAGCGCTTGCCGTCGATGTACGTGATCATCGTGTCGGCGCCGTCCGCGACGGACCCGCAGCCCTGCAGGTGGGAGGTGAACTTCCCGCCGTACGTGGTGGTGTTGCGGATGCCGATGACGTGCCGGGCGTCGATGCCCACGCCCTCGGCCCACACCTCGACGACCGGCTGCGGCGAGGCCGAGCTGATCCAGACGTCGAAGCCGGCCTTCTGCAGAGCGGCGACGAGCTCCTTCTGCTGGTCGTAGTAGCGCACCCAGCCGGTGGCGGTGGTGGAGCCGACCTGCTGCTTGGCGTCGACCGGGGCGGCCAAGTTCTCGGCCCGCGCGGCGGCCGCGAAGCCGCGGATATCGCGCGCGGTCCAGCCCTGCATGAGCTGCGGCAGCCAGGCGTATGCGGGCTCGGTCGTACGGCGGTCCCAGCCGGCGAAGGCGGGGGCGGCCGCGCGGGTGGCGGCGGTGCCGTAGACGGCGTTGATCTCGTCGGCGCAGCCGGCTCCCTCGGGGGTTCCGGTGGGCAGCGGGGCGCCGGGCTTCGCGAGGGCGCCGCAGGCCTCGGCCAGGGCCTGGGCGGCGGCCGGGGTCAGGAAGCGGCTGGTGCCGGTCCAGTCGCCACCGGCGGGCTGACGGATCTTGCCGTTGCGCAGCAGCCAGAACATCTGCGCGTCGCCCACGTCGTTCTTGACGACGGTGTTGTCCCAGTCGAAGACCGCGACGGGCTTGTTGCGGTTCGGCCGGTACGGGTTGCACGTGCCGTAGTCGTCGATGAGCTGCTGGAGCCGGGCCTGGTTGTCCCCGTACCAGGCCGCCTTGAGCTGGGGTGTGGTGCAGTGGCCGCCGGGGCGGGCCGCCTGGGCGGCGGGGGCGGCTGCCACGAGGGTGCCGGCGGCTATCGCGGCGGCGGCGCCGACGGCCTGGAGCCGCCGCACGGAACTGAGTCGGGTCACTGAGGTGGGTTCTCCTGGTTCTTCTTCAAGATCGTCGCGGACGGTAGAGCACGACAGCCGGGCGTCGTGCGACGCCCGGCTGTCGGGTGGGTGGTGGGGAGGTGAACGTTTAGAGCGGGGTGACGTACGCGCCGGAGATTCCGCCGTCGACCAGGAAGTCGGTGGCGTTGATGAAGGAGGAGTCGTCGCTCGCGAGGAAGGCGACGGCGGCGGCGATCTCGGTGGGCTCGGCGAACCGGCCCAGCGGGATGTGCACGATCCGGCGGGCGGCGCGCTCCGGATCCTTGGCGAACAGCTCCTGCAGGAGGGGGGTGTTGACGGGCCCCGGGCAGAGCGCGTTGACGCGGATGCCCTCGCGGGCGAACTGCACGCCGAGCTCGCGGGACATGGCGAGCACGCCGCCCTTGGAGGCGGTGTAGGAGATCTGCGAGGTGGCGGCGCCCATCCGGGCCACGAAGGAGGCGGTGTTGATGATGGAGCCCCGGCCCTGGCGCTGCATGTAGGGCAGGGCGGCCTTGCAGCAGAGGTAGACGGAGGTCAGGTTGACGTCCTGGACCCGCTTCCAGGCCTCCAGGCCGGTGGTGAGGATCGAGTCGTCGTCCGGGGGCGAGATGCCGGCGTTGTTGAAGGCGATGTCCACGGAGCCGTAGGTGTCGAAGGCGGTCTTGAACAGGGCCTCGACCTCCTCCGGGCTGGTGACGTCGACCTTGACGAAGGTCCCGCCGACCTCCTCGGCGGCGGCCTTGCCCGCGGTCTCGTCGATGTCCCCGCAGACGACGTTGGCGCCTTCCGAGGCCAGCCGGCGGGCGGTGGCGAGGCCGATGCCGCTGCCGGCTCCGGTGATGACGGCGGTCCGTCCGACCAGGCGGCGGCAGACGATCTCTTCGGTGGGCTCGATGCTCATGGTGTTCAGGCCTCCGTGCTGATGAAGACGTTCTTGGTCTCGGTGAAAGCGGTGAGGGAGTCGGGTCCGAGCTCGCGCCCGAGTCCGGACTGCTTGTAGCCGCCGAAGGGGGTCCAGTAGCGGACGCTGCTGTGGGAGTTGACCGACAGGTTGCCCGCGGCGACGGCGCGCGAGACGCGCAGCGCGCGGCCCACGTCGCGGGTCCACAGGGAGCCGGCGAGGCCGTAGTCGGTGGCGTTGGCCAGGCGTACGGCGTCCTCCTCGTCCTCGAAGGGCAGGACGACGGCGACCGGTCCGAAGACCTCCTCGGTGGCCACGGCGGCGGTGGGGTCGACGCCGGTGACGAGGGTCGGGGGGTACCAGAAGCCGGGGCCCTCGGGGGCGGTGCCCCGGATAACCGTGAGGTCATCGGTGACATAGGACCGTACGCGGTCCAGCTGCACCCGCGAGATCAGCGGCCCGAGCTGCGTGTTCTCGTCGTACGGGTCCCCGACGACCACCTTCTCGACGGCGGGGGCGAGCAGCTCCATGAACCGGTCGTACGCGGAGCGCTGTACGAGGATCCGCGTGCGGGCGCAGCAGTCCTGCCCGGTGTTGTCCAGGAAGGACATCGGGGCCGAGGCCGCCGCCGCCTCCAGGTCCGCGTCGGCGAAGACGATGTTGGGGTTCTTGCCGCCGAGTTCGAGGGTGAGTCGCTTCACCCGGTCGGCGCACTTGGCCATGATCCGCTTGCCGATCCGGGTGGACCCGGTGAACACGATCTTGGCCACCCCCGGGTGCTCGACGAGGGCGTCGCCCGCCACCTCGCCCCGGCCGGGCAGCACCTGGAACAGGTGCTCGGGGAGCCCGGCCTCCAGGGCGAGCTCGGCGAGGCGCAGCGCGGTGAGCGGCGTGGTCTCGGCGGGCTTGAGGATGACCGCGTTGCCGGCGGCCAGCGCCGGGGCCAGGCCCCAGGCGGCGATCGGCATGGGGAAGTTCCACGGCGCGATCACGCCGATGACGCCGAGGGGTTCGAGGAAGGTGACGTCGATGCCGCCCGCGACGGGGATCTGGCGGCCGGAGAGCCGTTCCACTCCCCCGGCGGCGAAGTCGAGCACGTCACGGACGTTGCCGGCTTCCCAGCGGGCGTTCCCGATGGTGTGGCCCGCCTCCCGGACCTCCAGCTGCGCCAGTTCCTCGATGTGCCCGTCGACTACCGAGGCGAAGCGGCGCAGCAGCCTGGCCCGGTCGGCGGGCGCGGCCGCCGCCCAGGTCCGCTGGGCGACGGTGGCCCGCACGACGGCGGCGTCGACGTCGTCCCGTGTGGCGGCCGGGACGACGGCGACGAGTTCCTCGGTGGCCGGATTCAAGACTTCCAGCGCATCGGACACGTGGTGGCCTTTCAGACGTTCGGGTGCGGTGGGTGCGGTGGGTCCGGTAATGCGGTGCACGGGGACCCGCGGGACGGCCCCCTGGGGCGAGACGGCCTAGGTCGTCTCTTTCGGATCTTGTCGGTCGGGCAAGATCCGAAAGAGACGGTCTAAAGGCGTTCGAAGGAGCGGCGCAGTTCCCAGTCGGTCACGGCGGAGTCGTACGCGTCCAGTTCGACGCGGGCCATGTTCCGGTAGTGGGCGACGACCTCGGGGCCGAAGGCGGCCTTGGCGATCTCGCTGTTCTCCCAGAGCTCGGCGGCCTCGCGCAAGGTGGTGGGAACGTGTGCGAAGTCGGCCGTGTAGGCGTTGCCGGCGCAGGGCTCGGGCAGCTCCAGACGGTTCTCGATGCCGTAGATCCCGGCCGCGACCAGGCCGGAGACGGCGAGGTAGGGGTTGACGTCGCCGCCGGGCAGGCGGTTCTCGAAGCGCATGGAGCGGCCGTGGCCGACCACCCGGAGCGCGCAGGTCCGGTTGTCCACGCCCCAGGCGACGGCGGTCGGTGCGAAGGATCCCGGCCGGAAACGCTTGTAGGAGTTGATGTTGGGGGCGTAGAGAAGGGAGAAGTCGCGCAGCGCGGCGAGCTGGCCGGCCAGGAAGTGGCGCATCACGGGTGACATACCGCCGTGGTCGTGCGCGTCCGGCCCCTCACCGGCCATCGCGTTGCGTCCGTCGGCATCGCTGAGCGAGAGGTGAATGTGACAGGAGTTGCCCTCGCGCTCGTCGTACTTGGCCATGAAGGTGAGCGAGACGCCCTCCTGGGCGGCGATCTCCTTGGCCCCCGTCTTGTAGACGGAGTGCTGGTCACAGGTGGTCAGCGCCTCGTCGTAGCGGAAGGCGATCTCGTGCTGGCCGAGGTTGCACTCGCCCTTGGCCGACTCCACGACCAGGCCGGCGGCCTGCATCTCGTTGCGGATGCGGCGCAGCAGGGGTTCGATCCGGCCGGTCCCGAGGACGGAGTAGTCGATGTTGTACTGGTTGGCGGGGGTCAGACCGCGGTAGTTGGAGTTCCAGGCCTGCTCGTAGGTGTCCTGGAAGACCATGAACTCCAGCTCGGTGCCCACCATCGCGGTGTATCCGTGTTCGCCGAGGCGCTCGAGCTGGCGGCGCAGGATCTGCCGGGGTGCGGCGACCACGGGCGAGCCGTCGTTCCAGGCGAGGTCGGCGACGAGGAAGGCGCTGCCCGGGTTCCAGGGGATCCTGCGCAGGGTGGCGAGGTCCGGGTGCATGGCGAAGTCGCCGTAGCCCCGGTCCCAGGAGGACATCTCGTACCCGTCGACGGTGTTCATGTCCGTGTCGACGGCGAGGAGGTAGTTGCAGCCCTCGGTGCCGTGCCGGAGGACCTCGTCGAGGAAGAACTGTGCGGCGAACCGCTTGCCCTGGAGGCGTCCCTGCATGTCGGGGAAGGCCAGGACCACTGTGTCGATTTCACCGCTGGCGACGAGAACGCGGAGCTCTTCGGTCGAAAGCGGCGGCTTGCGGTCTACCACGGGATTCTCTCCTTCGGTGAGCCGAGGAGGCCTAAGGTATTGAATAGAACCATTGCTTGGGAAGGGGAGGCGGCGAGATGACCGATACGGCGAGCGAGGACGAGGCCGCCCGACGGCTCAATCCCGTACTGCGACAGGTGCGGGCGGGCAACGGGTTCGAGGAGGCGCTGGAGCAGATCCTCCAGGTGGTCCGACTCGGGCTGGTACCGGGCGGGGAACGACTTCCGCCGGAGCGCGAGTTGGCCGAGCGGATGGGGATCAGCCGGGTGACGCTCCGCGAGGTGCTGAAGGTGCTCCAGGACCAGGGCCTGGTGGAGGCCCGGCGCGGTCGGTACGGCGGAACGTTTGTCCTGCCCCGCCCCGACACGCCGGCCGGGGGCACCGAGGAGGAGCTGCGGCGCCGGGTCGCGGGCGTGGACATCGAGGACGTCCTGCGCTTCCGCGAGGTCCTGGAGGTGGGAGCGGCCGGCCTGTGCGCCTCCCAGGGGCTGTCGGAGCGGGACACCGACCGGCTGCTCGGCGCACTGACCGCCACCCACGACGCCCCGCTGCCCGACTACCGCCGCCAGGACACGCTCTTCCACCTCACCCTGTGCGAACTCGCCGGATCCGCCACCCTGACGGCCCAGTACGCGGCCGTCCGGGCCACCGTGAACGATCTGCTGGACTGCATCCCGCTGCTCGTGCGCAATCTGGAGCACTCGCAGCAGCAGCACAGCACGCTGGTGGAGGCGGTGCTGGACCGGGACCCGGAGGCGGCCCGCGAGGTGATGCGCGAGCACTGCTGCGGCACGGCCGCGCTGCTGCGGGGCTTCCTGACCTGACCCGGGGGCGGACGGGGGGCCCGGAGAGGGAGCCGAGAGCCTTTCGTAACCCCCGTTTAACGCAGGGGTCTTGCGCCCGCCACGCCCGAGCGGCAAAGGTACGCCCCACAACCATTGCCCTAGGCAGGAGCGCACATGGCCGACGACACCGGCGCACGGCTGGCAGCCGTGCCCGAACCCACCCCGTCCCCCGAGGCCGCTGTCCCCCGAACCCCCGCCCCCGGGGACGGCGCCGACGGCTACCTGGAGCGCCGCACCCTGCGCCGCGGCAGCGCCGGCTGGCTGCTGCTGACGGGTCTCGGCGTCGCGTACGTGGTCTCCGGCGATTTCTCCGGCTGGAACATCGGCCTCGCCCAGGGCGGTTTCGGCGGCCTCGCCATCGCCACCGTCCTGATGGGCGCGATGTACGCGTGTCTGGTCTACTCCCTCGCCGAGCTGTCCGCGATCCTGCCCACCGCGGGCGGCGGGTACGGTTTCGCCCGCCGGGCGCTCGGCACCTGGGGCGGCTTCCTCACCGGCACCGCGATCCTCATCGAGTACATCCTCGCCCCGGCCGCCATCGCCATCTTCATCGGCGACTACGTGGAGTCGCTCAACCTCTTCGGCCTCACCTCGGGCTGGCCGGTCTACCTCGCCTGCTTCGTGATCTTCATAGGCATCCACCTGTGGGGCGTGGGCGAAGCCCTGAGCTTCTCGCTCGTCGTCACCGCCATCGCCGTGATCGCACTGATCGTCTTCGCCGTCGGCGCGTTCACCCAGTTCGACCCCGCCAACCTCGACGACATCGCCGTCGACACCACGGCCGCCGGCGCGAGCTCATGGCTGCCGCTGGGCATCCTCGGGATCTGGGCCGCCTTCCCCTTCGGCATGTGGTTCTTCCTCGGGGTCGAGGGCGTGCCGCTGGCCGCCGAGGAGGCGAAGGACCCGGTCCGCTCCGTACCGCGCGCCCTGTCGATCTCCATGGGCATCCTGGTCCTGCTCGCCCTGGTCACCTTCCTCGCCTCGACCGGTGCGCGCGGAGCCGACGCCATCAAGGACGCGGGCAACCCGCTGGTCGTCGCCCTGGAGGGCGACCCCGGGCTCTCCTGGCTGAAGACCTTCGTCAACTACGCGGGCCTGGCCGGGCTGGTGGCCTCCTTCTTCTCCCTCATCTACGCCGGCTCCCGCCAGCTGTTCGCGCTGTCCCGGGCGGGCTACCTCCCGCGCTTCCTGTCCCTGACCTCGAAGCGCAAGGCCCCGTACCTGGGCCTGCTCATTCCCGGCGCCATCGGCTTCGCCCTGGCCGCCGCCACCGGCAACGGCCCGCGCATGCTGAACATGGCGGTGTTCGGGGCGACCATCTCCTACGCGCTGATGGCCCTCTCCCACATCGTGCTGCGGCGCCGCGAGCCCGGCCTGGAGCGCCCGTACCGCACTCCGGGCGGCATCGTGACCTCCACGGTGGCCTTCGTCCTCGCCCTCTCGGCCCTGGTCGCCACCTTCCTGGTGGACAAGGACGCGGCATTCATCGCCCTGGCCGTGTACGCCGTCGCCCTCGCCTACTTCGCGTTCTACAGTCGGCACCACCTGGTGGCCTCCGCCCCCGAGGAGGAGTTCGCGGCGCTGGCGGAAGCAGAGGCCGAGCTCTCCCGCGACTGACCCGCCCTTCCCCTCTCGCTCCTCCCGGAGGTATTTCCGTGCCCAGGCCGCTCATCGGCATCACCACCTACGTCGAGAAGTCCACCCGCTACGGGGTGTGGGACGTCCCCACCGCCCTCATCCCCACCGGGTACTACGAGCTCGTCCAGGCCTCGGGCGGCACCGCCGTCCTGCTCCCGCCGGACGAACCGGAGGCGGCGGCGGAGGTGCTGAGCCGGCTGGACGGTCTGGTCGTCGCGGGCGGCCCGGACGTGGACCCGGTCCGGTACGGGGCTCCGCGCGACCCCCGTACCGGACCGGCGGCGACCGTGCGCGACGCGTGGGAACTCTCCCTGATCTCCGCGGCCCTGGCCTCGCGCACACCGCTGCTCGGCATCTGCCGTGGCATGCAGGCGCTGAACGTGGTTCTGGGCGGCACCCTGATCCAGCACATCGACGGCCACGTGCTGAGCCCCGGCGTGGTCTCCTGGCACCCGGTCCGCCCGGTCCCCGGCACGCTGTACGCGGCCCTGGTCCCGGAGGAGTCGGAGGTCCCGACCTACCACCACCAGGCCGTCGACCGCCTGGGCCGCGGCCTGATCGCCTCCTCCCACGCCGCCGATGGCACGGTGGAGTCCATCGAACTCCCCGACGCCCCCTGGACCCTGGGCGTCCAATGGCACCCGGAACTGGACAAGGACACCCGCGTGATGTCGGCCCTGATCGCAGCGGCATCCGCCCTTCCGTATCAGCCGTCCGGCGTTTGAGGACCGGGGTCCGGGCAGAGCCCGGGGAACGGTGGAAGGGCGGGTAGGGGACTTCGCCCCCGCAGGGCCGGCTCGGGGGCGGCGGGTCAGCGCCGGGTCAGCGCCGGGTCAGTGCCAGCAGATCCCGCGCGGGCCCCGCCGGCCGCGCCCCGGCGGGCCACACCGCCCGGAGTTCCCGCTCCAGCCCCGCCCCGAGCACCGGCACGGACACCAGCCGCCGCCCCGCCATCTCGTCCCCGACCGCCAGTTCCGACAGCACGCACGGCCCGGCCCCGCTCACTGCAGCCGCCTTCACCGCGGTGGTGGAGGCCAGTTCCAGCAGCGGCTCCGCCAGCCCCCCGCACCCGGCCAGCGCCGCGTCCAGGACCTGCCGCGTCCCCGACCCCCGCTCCCGCAGGATCAGCGGCGTCGCCGCCAGCTCCGCCGGCTCCACCCCGCGCGTGCGCCGGGCCCAGGGGTGCCCGGGAGCCACCGCCACCACGAGGCGGTCCTGCGCGATGACCACCGAGTCCAGTCCCTCCGGCACGCTGAGCCCCTCCACGAAGCCGAGGTCCGCCTCGTGCGCGAGCACCCGTTCGGCCACCACCGCCGAGTTCCCCGCGTGCAGCGACACCGCCGTGTCCGGCCGCTGCCCGCGCAGGGCGATCAGCCAGCCGGGCAGCAGGTACTCCGCGATGGTCATGCTGGCGGCGACCCGCAGCCGGGAGTCGCGGCGGCCCCGTAGCGCCTGCGCGCCCGCGTCGAAGGCCTCGGCCGCCTCCACCACCCGCCGGGCCCAGTCCGTGACCAGCGCACCCTCCGCGGTCAGCGTCGACCCGCGCGGGGAGCGGTCCACGAGCGCGACCCCGAGCCGGGTCTCCATCGCCCGGATCCGGCTGCTGGCGGCGGGCTGGGTGATCCCGAGCCGTCGGGCGGCGGCGCTCAGACTGCCCACGCGCGCGACCGCGAGCAGCAGCTCCATGGCCCCCAGGTCCGGGACCCGGTGCGCCAGGGGAAGCTGCCCCTCGACCCACTCCTCATTACCGTGCCCATTACCCATAACTTCAGTTTATGCCCTCATAGGAAGAGACCCTCTGCCGTCCGGCCCCGCTCGGCGGGACGCTGGACTCATGGCCACCACCCTCGTACGCCCCGGTCCCCCCACCCCCGGGACCTCCACCGCCCCCGCCGCCCCCGAGATCCTCGGCACCGGGACCCACGAGGCTCCCTCCCTGCGGCACCTCGGCCCCAACTGGTACGCCTCGGTCATGGGCACGGCGATCATCGCCAATGCCGGCGCGACCCTCCCGTACCAGCTCCCCGGCCAGCGCGTGGTCTGCCAGATCTTCTGGGTGCTGGCCGCCACCGCCCTCGCGGTCCTGCTGACCGCCAGGGCCGGCCACTGGCTCCACCACCGCGACCAGGCCCGCGCCCACCTCCTGGACCCCGCCGTGGCCCCCTTCTACGGCTGCCTCTCGATGGCCCTGCTGGCCGTCGGCGGCGGCGCGCTCATCGTCGGCAAGGACCTCATCGGCCTCCCCGCCGCCGTCGCCGTGGACACGGTCCTGTTCACCGCCGGCACCGCAATAGGCCTCCTCGCGGCCGTGGCCGTGCCCTACCTGATGGTGGTGCGCCACAAGGTCGAAGCCCACCAGGCCACCCCCGTCTGGCTGCTCCCGGTGGTCGCGCCCATGGTCTCCGCCGCGCTCGGCCCCCTGCTCATCCCCCATCTCCCCGCCGGCCAGGCCCGCGAGGCCATGCTGCTCGGCTGCTACGCGATGTTCGGCCTCAGCCTGCTCGCCACCCTGCTGCTGCTCCCCCTGATTTTCGGCCGGCTGATCGTCAGCGGCCCCCTCCCCCTGGTCCTCACCCCGACCCTGTTCCTGGTCCTGGGCCCCCTCGGCCAGTCCACCACCGCCGTGAACTCCCTCGCGGACATGGCCCCCCAGTCGATGGCCGGCCCCTACACCGGCGCCTTCTCCGCCTTCGCGGTCGTCTACGGGGTCCCCGTGATGGGATTCGCCCTGCTGTGGCTGGCGCTGGCCGCGGCGATGCTGCTGCGGGCCGCCCGCAACGGCATGGGGTTCGCCATGACCTGGTGGGCACTGACCTTCCCCGTCGGCACCTGTGTCACCGGCGCCGCCGGACTGGCCCGGCACACCGGGCTCACCGCCTTCTCCTGGCTGGCCGCGGCCCTCTTCCTGGCCCTGCTGACCGCCTGGCTCCTGGCCGCCGCGAACACCCTGCGCGGCCTGTGCTCCGGCCGACTGCTGGCCGCGCCCCGCTAGGGCCTGTCGTCAAACTCCCTTATGCCTCGGGCGACGACGGGAGTTTGACGACAGGCCCTAGGCCGGGCCCTGGAGCGAGGCCCGCAGGGCCGCCCCCAGCACCTCCGGGGCCCCGACCAGCGAGGGGCCGTACCAGGTCAGGTGACGGCCGTCGACGAACGCCGCCGGGATGCCGGGGAAGGCCTCGGGCCCGTCCCCGGCCGTGAAGCGGTACGGCTCGTCCGGGAACACCACGAGCTCGCAGCCGGCGGCGGCCAGCTCGGCCGCCGGGATCCTCGGGTACCGCTCCGCGTGCCCGGCGTAGGCGTTGCGCACGCCGAGGCGGGCCAGCAGGTCCCCCGCGAAGGTGTCGCGGCCCAGCACCATCCAGGGCCGGCGCCAGACCGGCACGAAGGCCGTCCGCGGCTCTGCGGCCGGCTCCACGCGGGCCCAGGCGGCCTCCGCTTCCGCCAGCCACCGGGGCCGCTCCAGCCTCATGGCCCCCACGAGCACCCGGTCCAGTTCGGCGAAGGCCTGCGGGAGGTCCCGTACCTCGGTGACCAGCACCTCCAGCCCGGCCTCCCGCAGCGCCGCCAGGTCCGGCGCCCGGTTCTCCTCCTCGTTGGCGAGGACCAGATCCGGGCGCAGCTCCGCGATCGCCCGTACGCGGGGGTTCTTCGTCCCCCCGATGCGCACCACGTCCCCCAGGGCGGCCGGGTGCGTGCACCAGTCGGTCACCCCGGCCAGCGCCCCGGGCGCGCTCACGGCCACCGCCTCGGTCAGGGACGGCACCAGCGAAACGACCCGCATCCGGTCAGTGTCCCGGCGAGGGCGGCTCGGAGGTCGCGTGGATGTGCTCGCCGACCGCGACGATCAGGATCCGGGTGTCCTCGGTGACGGCCCGCCAGCGGTGGCGGACCCCGCCGGACAGGAACAGCGCGTCGCCGTTCTCCAGCCGGTACGCGCGCCCCTCGGCCTCCACCTGGCAGGCGCCCGAGACCACGTACATCAGCTCGTCGTTGCGGTGCTGGTACTCGCGGCCCGCGTCCTGGTCCCCGGTGAACTCCAGGGCGTGCAACTGGTGGTGCCCGCGCACGAGGGGCCGTACGCCGGGAACGGGGGTCAGCGCCGAATCGTCGCCGGCCCGTACGAGGTCCACGGTGCGCGCGGTGTCGGAGGCGGCCAGCAGATCGACGGCCGTGGTCTCCAGCGCGTCGGCGACCCGTTCGAGGGACCGCATGCTGGGCCGGGCCCGCTCGTTCTCTATCTGGCTGAGGAAGGGGACCGACAGCCCGCTGCGCGCGGACACCGCGGCGAGGGTCAGGTGCAGGGCCCGGCGTCTTTTGCGCACGGCCACGCCCACCCGGAGCGGTTCCTTGGAGTCCTTGTCCCGATCCCGCTCCTTGTCGTCCGCGCCGGTCGTCGCGCTGGTGCCGTTCTTGCCGTCGGTGCCGTCCCTGTCGTCCATGGCGGGGCTGCCCTCCCCTTGTTTCGGTTGGTCCGGTCCCTGGCACATCGCACATCGGTGTGCTGTAAGCACCTTACGCAGCAACCGGCCCCGGTTTCGCGCTCACGGGCAGAGGAGGCCGTACCTGCGCCACTTTCCGTTTGCCCTCGGTGCATCATCGTGACCGTGACGACGACACGACGCCTGATGCTCCTGGACACCGCTTCCCTCTACTACCGCGCGTACTTCGGCGTGCCGGACTCCGTGAAGGCCCCCGACGGCACTCCGGTCAACGCCGTCCGCGGCCTGCTCGACTTCATCGGCCGCCTCGTGCAGGACCACCGGCCCGACGACCTGGTGGCCTGCATGGACGCCGACTGGCGGCCCCACTGGCGGGTGGAGCTGATCCCGTCCTACAAGGCCCACCGGGTCGCGCAGGAGACGGAGAGCGGCCCGGACGTCGAGGAGACCCCGGACACCCTGGCCCCGCAGGTCCCGATCATCGAGGCGGCCCTGGACGCCTTCGGCATCGCCCGGGTGGGGGTCGCCGGGTACGAGGCCGACGACGTGATCGGCACCCTGACCGGCCGCGCGACCGGCCCGGTGGACATCGTCACGGGCGACCGGGACCTGTACCAGCTGGTCGACGACGCGAAGCAGCGCCGGGTGCTGTACCCGCTGAAGGGCGTGGGCACCCTCCAGGTGACCGACGAGGCGTGGCTCCGCGAGAAGTACGGGGTGGACGGCCCCGGATACGCCGACCTGGCGCTGCTGCGCGGGGACCCGAGCGACGGCCTGCCGGGCGTCCCCGGCATCGGCGAGAAGACGGCGGCGAAGCTGCTGGACGCCTACGGGAACCTGGCCGGAATCATTGCGGCGATCGAGGACCCCAAGTCGAAGCTGACCCCCACCCAGCGCAAGCGCCTGGACGAATCAAGGCCTTATCTAGCGGTGGCCCCCAAGGTGGTCCAGGTCGCCTCGGACGTTCCGCTTCCGGCGTTCGACCCGGCGCTCCCGGCCGTTCCGGCACAGCCGGATCTGGTGGCGGCGCTCGCGCACAGGTGGGGCCTGAGTGGAGCCGTTGAACGTCTGGGCAGCGCACTTCGCCCCTGAGGTGCTAACTTAGGTAATCCTAAGCTTCACGGAGTCAGGGTCGGAAAGTCAGGGAGACGTCGTGGCAGAAGGACGCGCCCGCAAGGTCGGCACCGCAGTCGTCGTGCGGACCGAGCGGTTGAGTCCGCACATGGTGCGGATCGTGTTGGGCGGTGCAGGGCTGGCCGGATTCGGTGCGGGCAGGTACACCGACCACTACGTGAAACTGCTCTTCGCACCGGACGGCGTCACCTACACCACTCCCTGGGACCTGGAGCAGATCCGGGCGGCCCACCCCCGCGAGGAGTGGCCTCGCCAGCGCGCGTACACGGTGCGCGCCTGGGACCCGGCCCACCTGGAACTGACCCTCGACTTCGTGGTCCACGGCGACGAAGGACTGGCCGGCCCCTGGGCCGCCCGCGTCCAGCCGGGTGAACTCGTACGCTTCCTCGGTCCGGGCGGGGCCTACGCCCCGGACCCGGTCGCCGGCTGGCACCTCCTGGTCGGCGACGAGAGCGCCCTGCCGGCGATCGGCGCGGCGATGGAGCGGATGCCCGCCGGGGCGCGGGTCCACGCGCTCGTGGAGGTCCAGGGCCCGGACGACGAGCAGAAGATCGCCACCCCCGACGGCATCGTCCCGGTCTGGATCCACCGCGGTTCCCGCCCGATCGGGGAGGCGCTGACCGAGGCCGTCCAGGCCCTGGCCTTCCCCTCCTCCGACGTACACGCCTTCGTGCACGGCGAGGCCGGCTTCGTCAGATCCCTGCGCCACCACCTGCGCATCGACCGCGGCATCCCGCGCGAACGCCTGTCGATCTCCGGCTACTGGCGCCTGGGCCAGACCGACGAGGGCTGGCGCGCGATCAAGCGGGACTGGAACGCGGAAGTCGAAGCCGAGCAGGAACGCACCCTGGCCGCCGCGTCCTGAAGCGGCGCCCCCGGCGGATGCGGGGTCCCGCAGTCCAGCGGCGGGCCCCGGCCCCCGAGGCCATGACGCAGTCCGACCCGGTCCGGGGTCCCGTAGGAGCCTGTCGCGGAGCCCGGCACTGCATCCGGCACGGGCACGGCACGGCCGGCGGAACCGGCCCCGCAAGGCGGGATCACCCGTTCGGCCGGACAATGGGCCCATGCGTACGCTCCGCGCATTCACGGCAGCCGGAGCAGCCGCCCTCCTGGCCACGGCCGGGACCGCGACCGCCGCGCCGAGCCCGCCGCCCGCCCCCACCGCCCAGCTCACGGACGCCCAAGTCGACACGGCCGTGCGGCGCCTCGACGCCACCGTCGCCGAGATGATGCGCCGCACCGGGGTCCCCGGTGTCTCCGTCGCCGTCGTCCACGACGACAAGGTGGTCTACCTCAAGGGCTTCGGCCTGCGCCGCGTCGGCGACCCGGCCACGGTGAACCCCGACACCGTCTTCCAGGTCGCCTCGCTCTCCAAGCCGATCTCCTCCACCGTCGCCGCCGGGGTCCTCAAGGACCCCGCCGACTTCGACCGGCACGCGGAGCTGCCCGGCTTCACCCTCAAGGACCCGTGGGTGACCTCCCACGTCACCACCGCCGACCTGCTCTCCCACCGCAGCGGTCTGCCCGACCACGCCGGCGACCTCCTCGAAGACCTCGGCTACGACCAGGCGTACATCCTCGACCACCTGCGCCTGGCGCCCCTGACCCCCTTCCGCGCGAGCTACGCCTACACCAACTACGGGTTCACGGCCGGCGCCGAAGCGATCGCCCGCTCCCGAGGCGCCAGCTGGCAGAAGCTCAGCGCCGACACCCTCTTCAAGCCCGCCGGCATGACGCACACCAGCACCGAGTTCCAGGCCTTCGTCGACTCCCCCGACCACGCCGCCACCCACGTCAAAAGCGCGGACGGCACCTGGAGCCCCCGCTTCGTCCGCGACCCCGACGCCCAGGCCCCGGCCGGCGGGGTGAGCAGCACTGCCCGCGACATGTCCCGCTGGCTGCGGCTCCAGCTCTCCGGCGGCACCCTCGACGGCAAGCGGATCATCCCCGCCGACACCCTCGCCCGCACCCACCTCCCCGAGATCGTGTCGCAGCCGCCCGCCTCCCCCACCGGCCGCACCGGCTTCTACGGGCTGGGCTGGAACGTCGGCTACGACGACGCGGGCCGCCTGCGCCTGAGCCACTCCGGCGCCTTCGAGCTCGGAGCCAACACCAGCGTCGGCATGCTCCCGCTGGAGAAGCTCGGCATCGTCGTCCTCACCAACGGCGCCCCCGTCGGTCTCCCCGACGCCGTCGCGGCCGACTTCTTCGACACCGCCGAACACGGGAAGGCCACCACCGACTGGCTGGCCCTGACGGGCGCCCTCTACGCCCAGATCAACGCGGAGGGCCGCTCCCCCACCGACTACGCCCGCCCGCCCACCGGCGCGAAGCCGGCCGGGGAGGACTCCGCGTACACCGGCACCTACGAGAACCCCTACTACGGCAGGGCGACCGTGGCGGCCACGAGCGAGGGCAAGCTGACCCTGTCCCTCGGGCCGGAGCCGATGGTCTTCCCCCTCACGCACTACGACGGGGACACCTTCAGCTTCGAGACCGCCGGGGAGAACGCCGTCGGCCGCACCGGGGTGTTCTTCTCCCCCGCCGACCGCACGGTCCGCATCGAGTACCTGGACGCCGACCACCTGGGCACCTTCACCGGCGGCTAGGCCGTAGGACACGGCCCGGCCGCATAGCCTGTACCCGGTGAAGCGCAGATCCCACATCCCCGACGCGCCCCTGCCCCAGGTCTCCGGCATCGACCCGGTCCGCATGCGGCTGCCCCCCGACCCGGAGGGGACCTGGCCGGACCTCGGCTCCTACCTCACGGCACGCTACGAGGGCACGCGCGGCGCCGAGTCCATGACCCGCCTGCTGCGGGACGGCCGGGTGCTGGGCGTCGGCGGCCGGGTGCTGCGGCCGCAGGACCCGTACGAGCCCGGCGGCTTCCTGTGGTTCCACCGGGACATGCCGCCCGAGCCCGTGGTGCCCTTCCCCATCGGGGTCGTGTACCGCGACGAGCACCTGCTGGTGGCCGACAAACCGCACTTCCTGGCCACCACCCCGCGCGGCAGCCACGTCTTCCAGACGGCCCTGGCCCGGCTCCGGGTGGAGCTCGGCCTGCCCGCGCTGAGCCCCGCGCACCGGCTGGACCGGATGACCGCCGGGCTGGTGCTGTTCAGCATCCGGCCCGAGGACCGGGGCGCCTACCAGTTGATGTTCCAGGAGCGGCGGATCCGCAAGGAGTACGAGGCGCTCGCGCCCCACGACCCGGCGGTGGAGTTCCCCCGGACCCTGCGCAGCCACATCGAGAAGGTCCGCGGGGTGATGGCGGCGACGGAGGTCGCGGGCGCCGAGCCCAATGCCGAGACCCTGGCCGAACTCCTCGCGGTCAAGGGGGACACCGGGCGCTACCGGCTGACCCCGCACACGGGGCGCACCCACCAGCTGCGGGTGCACATGAACAGCCTGGGCCTGCCGATCCTGGGTGACCCGGTCTATCCGGTGGTCCGTGACCCAGCGCCCGACGACTACCGGCGCCCGCTCCAACTCCTGGCCCGCACCCTGGAGTTCACCGATCCCGTCACCGGGATCGCGCACCGCATCGAGAGCGGCCGCACCCTGCGGGCCTGGGAGGACCGGCCCGGCTGGGAAGAGGGCCCCGAGGACCCCGCCTAGGGCCGCCTAGCCGTCCACGCCCGCGATCCGCAGCGCCGCGTCGGCGGTGGCCTCGGCGAAGGTGGCCACCGGGCGCCCGGGATCGGAGCGGTGGATCAGCATGACGCCTTCGATGAGGCCGAAGACGAGGTCGTTGCGGAGCACCAGCCCGGCCCGGTCATCGGCGAGTTCGGCTCCGACGCACGTACCGTCGAGCAACTCCCGGTAGATGTCCTTGAGCTCCTGGCGCATCCGGCGGAAGCGGGCGAAGCGGGCACCGGCGACCTCCGGCAACAGGTAGAGCGCGCCCAGGTTGTACGGCCCTCCGCACAGCAGCATCACGTCCGAGCGGCACAGCTCCCAGAGCCGACGTCCGGCGGGCCGTTCGGCGTCCCGGGCCAGTCGGCGGGCGAGCTCCAGGGAGGGGGCGACCGTGGACTCCAGGAGTTCGGCGAGGAGTTCCTCCTTGCCGCCGAAGTAGTGGTACATCGTGGCCTGGCGCATTCCGGCCCGCTCGGCCACCGCCCGCGTGGTGGTGGCCGCGTACCCCTTGACCGTGAACAACTCGGCCGCCGCGTAGAGGAGTTCCTCGCGCGGCGGCCGTCCGCTCGCCGCTCTGAGCTGATCGGCGCGCGGCCGACCGACCCGTCTCGGCCCCTCGTCCGCTCCACCAGTCATGGCCCGATTTTCTCACGGGACACGCCGAAGCGATCATGGCAAGAGGTGAGATCTGGCCACGACCACTCCTGGAGGAAGCTACAAATCCGGTTAGCCCACCGAACTGTAGGCCACCACACCGCGCAGCAGCGCGTCCACCGCCTTGCGGGCGTTGCGGGCCACGGTGCTGCCACCCCCCGAGGCATCCGAGGAGGGAGGCGCGGAGGAGGAGGGCGCCGCGGCGGCCACCTGCCCCAGTACGTCGATGACCTGCTTGCACCAGCGCACGAAGTCACCGGCCGGCATCTCCGCCTCGCGCAGCACCTCGTCCAGGCTCTTGTCGGAGGCCCACTGGTACACCGCCCACGCAAAGCCGAGGTCCGGCTCGCGCTGGCCCACGCCCTCCGCCTGGTTGATGCCGTGCTCCTCCTCCAGCGCGTCGAGCCGGCCCCAGATGTGGACCATCTCGCCGAGCGCGGCCTTCGCCGCGCCGCCCGGCACCTTCGGCGCCACCGCGTCGTCGGACTGCCGTGCCTCGAAGACCAGCGCCGAGATGCAGGCGGCCAGTTCGGCCGGGCTCAGCCCCTCCCAGACACCGGCCCGCAGGCATTCCGACGCCAGCAGGTCGAGCTCTCCGTAAAGCCGCGCGAGCCGCCGCCCGTGCGGGGTCACCTCGTCCTCGCGCAGGTAGTCCAGATCCGTCAGCAGCGCGTGGATCCGGTCGAAGGTGCGGGCGATGGTGTTCGTCCGCCCCTCGATGCGCTGCTCCAGCTGCCGCGTGTCCCGCTGCAGCCGGTGGTAGCGCTCCGCCCACCGGGCGTGGTCCTCGCGCTCGTCGCAGCCGTGACACGGGTGCGCCCGCAGGGCGGCGCGCAGCCTCGTGATCTCCCGGTCGTCGGCCGCGGCCGCCCGCCCGCGGGGTGCCCGGCCGGGCCTGAAGTCTCCGGCCTTGGTCCTCAGTTGCGAGGCCAGGTCCCGACGGGACTGCGGAGAGCGGGCGTTGAAGGTCTTGGGGATCCGCATCCGGTCGAGGGGCTCCACCGGCACCGGGAAGTCGATCGCGGCGAGCCTCTTGACCTGCCGCTCCGAGGTGAGCACCAACGGGCGCGGACCCTCGGTGTACTCGTGCCCGCGGTGCCCGTTGGAACGCCCGGCCGGCACCCCCGGATCCAGCACCAGCGCCAGCCCGGCGAACTTGCCCGTCGGCACGTGGATGATGTCGCCCGGCTTGAGCTTCTCCAGCGAGCTGGCCGCCTGCGCCCGCCGCTGGGCGGCTCCCTGCTTCGCCAGGTCGTTCTCGCGGTCCTTGAGGTCGCGGCGCAGCCGCGCATACTCCTCGAAGTTCCCGAGGTGGCAGGTCATGCCCTCCCGGTAACCGTCCAGGCCCTCCTCGTTGCGCTGCACCTGCCGGGAGATCCCGACGACCGAGCGGTCGGCCTGGAACTGCGCGAAGGAGGTCTCCAGCAGCTCGCGCGAACGGTGCCGCCCGAACTGCTGGACCAGGTTGACGGCCATGTTGTACGAGGGCTTGAAGCTGGAGCGCAGCGGATACGTACGGGTACCCGCCAGCCCGGCCAGGCCCGCCGGGTCCATGCCCCGCTGCCACAGCACCACCGCGTGGCCCTCGACGTCGATGCCGCGCCGCCCGGCCCGCCCGGTGAGCTGCGTGTACTCGCCGGGGGTGATGTCGGCGTGCTGCTCGCCGTTCCACTTGACGAGCTTCTCCAGGATGACCGTGCGCGCCGGCATGTTGATGCCCAGCGCGAGGGTCTCGGTGGCGAACACGGCCTTCACCAGACCCCGTACGAACAGCTCCTCGACGACCTCCTTGAAGGTGGGCAGCATGCCCGCGTGGTGCGCGGCGATGCCCCGCTCCAGGCCTTCGAGCCATTCGTAGTAGCCCAGGACGTGCAGGTCCTCGGTGGGGATGGAGGCGGTCCGCTCCTCCACGATCTCGCGCACCTTGAGCCGCGCGGTGTCGTCGTTGAGCCGCAGGCCCGCGTACAGGCACTGCTGGACGGCGGCCTCGCATCCGGCCCTGCTGAAGATGAAGTTGATGGCGGGCAGCAGCCCGTCGCCGTCCAGCCGGGCGATGACCTCGGGACGCGAAGGGGTCCAGATCCGGCCGCGGGAGCGCCGCTCGCGCTCGCGGTCGGCCTCGCGGACCATCTTTCCGCGCCGCCGGTCCTTCGGGTTGTACCGGCTGCTGTTCTCCTCGCGCGCCATCCGCAGCAGATCGGGGTTGACCTCGCGGCGCGCGGAGCCGCGGCCGCCGTGGTCGGACCCCTCCTCGAAGAGGTCGTAGATCCGCCGACCCGCCATGACGTGCTGCCACAGCGGTACGGGCCGCTCCTCGGAGACGATCACCTGGGTGTCGCCGCGCACGGTGTCGAGCCAGTCGCCGAACTCCTCGGCGTTGGAGACGGTGGCGGACAGCGAGACCAGGGTCACCGACTCGGGGAGGTGGATGATGACTTCCTCCCAGACGGCTCCGCGGAACCGGTCGGAGAGGTAGTGCACCTCGTCCATCACCACGTAGCCCAGACCGGTCAGCGCCTGCGAGCCCGCGTACAGCATGTTGCGGAGCACCTCGGTGGTCATGACGACCACCGGAGCATCGGCGTTGACGCTGTTGTCGCCGGTGAGCAGGCCGACCTTGTCGGCGCCGTAGCGCTTGGCGAGGTCGGCGTACTTCTGGTTCGACAGGGCCTTGATGGGCGTGGTGTAGAAGCACTTGCGGCCCTGCTGGAGGGCCAGGTGCACGGCGAACTCGCCGACGATGGTCTTGCCCGAGCCGGTCGGCGCGGCGACGAGGACGCCCTTGCCGGCCTCCAGCGCCTTGCAGGCCTCGATCTGGTAGGGATCCAGGTCGAATTCGTACATCTCACGGAAGGGCGCCAGGGCCGTGGCCTCTTCGGCGGCGCGGATCCGGGCAGCGGCGTACCGCTCGGCGGGAGAAAGTTCTTCGGTCATCTTGTCTTCGAGCCTACCCGCCGCCCCTGACAACAGTCGCGATCTTTTGCGCGGGCCCGGCCGTCCTACGTCAGGAGCCGCAGGGCCGCCGGAACGCAACTCGCACTCACCGGGAGGGGGCCCAGCGGCTCGCCGTCCGCGTAGGCCGTGATGCCGGCCGCCTCCAGGGTCACCTTCGCGGCCCGGTGGACGGTGACCTTGGGATGGGCGAGGTGGGTGCCCTTGTAGACCCGGGGAAAAACCTTCAGCAGCGTGGTGCGGCTGCAGTCGCCGACGACGATGACGTCGAACAGCCCGTCGTCGGGAACCGCGTCCGCACAGATGCGCATGCCGCCGCCGTAGGAGGAGCCGTTGCCGACGGCCACCAGCGTGGCCTCGGTCTCCAGGACCGGGCCGTCGTCCAGGGTGATCCGGTACGGGAAGGGCCGGAAGGCGGCAAGCTCCAGGGCCATCGCCAGGTCGTACTTGAACCGGCCGATCGGCAGCCGCATCCGGTTGCCCCGGTCGTTGACCCGCGAGTCGAATCCGGAGCACAGCACGGTCCCGTACCAGGTGCCGGCAGCGCCGTCCCCGGTCCCGGCCCCGGCCACCCGGCCGAGGTCGATCTCGCGGACCCGGCCCTCCTTGAGCGCCTCGGCGGCCAGCCGGCCCGCCCGCGCGGGTTCCCGTACGGGCAGTCCCATCGCGCGCGCGAAATCGTTCCCGGTGCCCACCGCGACCACCCCGAGCGGCACCAGCGTGCCCGCGAGCGCCTGCAGCGCGAGGGAGACCATCCCGTCCCCGCCGACCGCGATCACCGCTCCGGTGCCCTCGCGCACCGCGGTGCGCAGCCGGGCCAGGGCGTCGGGGGCATCGCCGCCGACGACGGTCCGCACCGAGAAACCGGCCTCGCGAAGCGCGGAAGCGGCCGGCTGCGCTGCGTGCGCGGCCCGGCCGCTTCCGGCGGTGGGATTGACGAAGAGGGTGATCTCAGCACTCACCCGCGGGAATGTACCTGCCAGAACAGACCCGCGTCGATCAGGTGGCGTCGTCGTAGCCGTTGATCCGCTGACGTCCGCCGTCGGCCTGCTCGGGCAGGGCTCCCGGAGCCGCCACGGGCTCGACCGCACCCACGGCCGCCGGGGTCAGGTCCACCTCGGAGGCCTCGTCGTCGTCGAGACCCGCGTCGGGGTTGCTCCGCGCCCGCCGCCGGTCGTTGAGCCAGCAGACGAGGAGCGCGATGAAGTACAGGGCGACGATCGGCGCGGCCAGCGCCAGCATCGTCAGCGGGTCACCGGTGGGCGTCGCGAACGCCGCGAAGACGGTGATGCCCAGCACCATGGCCCGCCACCAGCTCGCCAGCCGCTTCGCGGTCAGCACCCCGGTGACGTTGAGCAGGATCAGCAGCAGCGGCAGCTCGAAGGCCAGACCGAAGACCACGACCATGCGCGTGATGAGGTCGAGGTAGTCGTCGACCGGCAGCAGGTTGCTCGCGTTCTCGGGGGTGAACTCCAGCAGGATCACCGCGGTCTGCGGCAGCACCTTGTACGCAAGGACCGCGCCGGCGCCGAACAGCGGTGCGCCGACGCCCACGAAGGCCACGGCGTACTTCTTCTCGTGGTTGTGCAGGCCCGGGGCCACGAAGGCCCACAGCTGGTACAGCCACACCGGCGCGGAGAGCACCACACCGGCGGTGAGGGAGACCTTCAGGGCGATGGAGAACGGCGCGATGAGGCCGTTGACCGTCATGGCGGCGCAGGGCTTCCCGTTGCGCTGCGTGACCACTCCGTTGTTGCAGCCGACGGAGTCCAGGATCGGCTTCATCATGAAGTCGATGAGGTCCTTGTAGAAGAACGCGGCCACGATCGTGATCACGAGGATCCCAAGGACGGCCTTCAGCAGCCGGTTTCTCAGCTCACGCAGGTGCTCGACAAGAGGCATCCGCCCTTCGGCGTCCTTTGCCTTCTGGTCCTGCTTCTCCTGCTTGCGGGCAGACTTGAGCAACCCACGTCCCTTGTCTCGTTGCAGTTGACTGGTGCGAGCGCGGCCGGCGAGGCGGCCGCCGTCAGCCCTGCGTGGTGTGGTTGGGCTCGTTCACGGGCCGGGCACTGGTGACGTCGCCGGGCGACGCCTGGATCGTGCGCGGGGCCGCGGCCTGCTGCTGAGGAGCCGGGTCGGCGACGGAAGCGGCGGTGGCGGCGTCCTCCGCCTCCCCCTCCTTCTTCATCGCCTTCGCCTCGCTCTTGAGGATGCGGGCGGACTTGCCGAGCGAGCGGGCCATGTCGGGAAGCTTCTTGGCACCGAACAGCAGGAAGATCACGGCGACGATCAGGAGGATTTCGAGGGGCTTCAGGTTGCCGATCATGTGTGTCTTCCTTCTCACCGAAACGGCTGGTTGTGGTAGTCAAGACGGCTCTGACCGAGATCGGTAAGCCGTTCTGACAAGGATCGTAACCCCCGGGGGTTAACGCCGGGCAATGCCCCGGGGCATCACTGCTTGCGTGGTCAGACAGTACGACGGTTGCCCGACGATGGCTATGGCCGCACGGAGCGCCCGGCTCTGGCCAGGCCCGTAGCGGCCCGTTCCAGGTCGGCGGAGGCGTCCGCGATCCGGCGCCCCGCGTCCGCGACCTGGACGGAGAGCCTGCGCACCTCCACGAAGACCCGCACGGCGAGCACGGCGAGGACGGCGAGCCCGAGGAAACCCAGAGCGATTGCGAACATCGGCCACAGCATGCGACGAGCCTAGGCCACCGCCCGCCTCACACGCTGCGCAGGGTGCTCACGCCGCCACCGGTCAGCAGTTCCACGATGCGCTCACCGGCCGGCTTGCGGACCGGGGCCCCGCACTCGGGACAGGTGAAGGAGTAGAAGGTCGTACGCCGGCTGCCGCCGATGGCCAGCCGCAGGGCGCCCGCGTCCAGCTCGAAGCGGGCCCGGCAGTCAGGACAGGAAGCCTTGAACGCGACCGACATCGCGCGGATCCCCCCTCGGCCCCTCAGCCCTGTTCCCCGTCTGTGTCGGTACCGCTCCCGGCATCCGCGTCCCCGGCCGCGCCGCCCTCGTACGCGGCGAGCGCCTCCCGGGCCGCCCGGCGGGCGCTGTCCGCCAGCTCCACCGGGGCCACGATCCGCCCCTCGCGGCCCAGCCGCAGCGCGAGGCGCCGCAGCGAGCCCGGGTCAGGGGTGCGCAGGGTGATCCGCAGGCCGCCCTCGGGCAGCTCCTCGGCACTGTCGTGCGGGTAGTACTCGGCCACCCAGCGCCCGCCGGGACCGACCTCGACCACGACCTCCGGGTCCTCGGCGGCCGGCTGGACCAGCCCCTCGGACAGGTCGCGCGGCTCGATGGCGGGCGGGTCGGCCCGCTCGTCGAGCAGCCGGATCTCGGCCACCCGGTCCAGCCGGAAGGTCCGCCGGGCCTCGGAGAGGTGGCACCACCCCTCCATGTAGGTGTGCCCGACGGCGAACAGCCGGATCGGGTCGACCTTGCGCTCGGTGAGCTCGTCGCGGGCGGGCGAGTAGTAGCGCAGCCACAGCCGGCGCCGCTCGGCGATGGCCCGGTCCACGTCGGCGAAGACCCCGCCCTCGGACTCGAAGGTCACCGAGAGCCGCGAACTGGCCCCGGCCACCTCGCCCGCGGCGGCCTCCAGCTTCGCGGTGGCCCGCAGCAGTGCCTGGCGGTCCCCCTCGCGCAGCCCGGGCAGCGTGGCCACGGCGCGGGCGGCCACCAGCAGCGCCGTCGCCTCGTCGGCGGCCAGCCGCAGCGGCTCGGCGGTGGACTCCCCCGAGGCATCGGGATTGCGCCACCAGATGCGCTCCCCGTCGGTGTCGATGTCGAGCAGGTCACCGCCCCGGAAGCTGGTCCCGCACATGGGCAGCACGTCGAGGTCCGAAATCAGCTCGTCCTCGGTGATCCCGAAGGCCCGGGCCACGTCCGCGACGTGCGCACCGGGGCGCTCGCGCAGGTAGGTCACCAGGGACAGCATCCGGCGCGTCTGGTCGATGGCGTTGGCAGCCATGCTGGTACGTCTCCCCCTCAGGGCGTTGCTCAATGATCTTGCCCGGTCCACCCCGCGCGGCTCCGCGCGGTCGGATCAGCCCTTGGCCACGGCCCGCAGCCGGTCCACCACGTCGGCCCGCAGATCGGCCGGCTCCAGCACCACGACATCGGGGCCGAACTCCACCAGCCAGGCGTCCAGTCCGTGCCCGTACGGGATCTCCAGCTCGTCCCAGCCCTCGCCGCCGGCCCCCTCGCGCACCGCCGTGGCCTTGGACCGCAGCGGATAGCCCGCCCCCGCCCGCAGCCGGATCAGCGCGGAGCGCTTCGCGCTCTCCCCGGCCCAGCTCGCCACGGTCTCCCGTACGGTCACCACGTCCGGGACCTCGGCGGTGTACTTGGCCGCCCGCGAGCGGACCTTGCCCGTGATCCGGGACAGCCGGAACACGCGCTCCGCCCCGCGGTCGCGGTCGAAGCCCGCCAGGTACCAGTGGCCGCGCCAGCACTCCAGGGCCCACGGCTCCACTTGCCGGGCCTCGGGACGGGCCGCGGTGGACTTGCGGTAGTCGAAGACGACCGGACGGCGATCGCGGCAGGCCAGCATCAGCGGCTCGAAGGCCGCCTCGTGCACCGGGATCCGCGGCTCGATGGCACTGTGCTGGCCCTCGTACGGGTCCACGGCCTCCGGCATGCCGCCGGCGCGCAGCTTCTGCAGGGCGCCACTGGCCGCCCCGGCGAGCCGCGCCTGCTGCCACACCTTGGCGGCGAGCCCCAGGGCCGCGGCCTCCTCGGCGTCCAGCGCCACGGGCGGCAGCCGGTTGGAATCACGGCGCGCCAGATAGCCGGTGTCGCCCTCCAGGTTCTCGACGGTCTCGATGACCAGCCCGAGCTCCCGCAGATCGTCCTTGTCCCGCTCGAACATGCGGTTGAAGGACTCGTCGTTCCCGGCTTCCATGTAGGCCTCGATGGAACCGCGCAGTTCCCGCTTGCTGAGCGGCCGACGCGTCCCCAGCAGACACAGCGCCAGATTCATCAGCCGCTCGGCCTTGGCAATCGCCATCGACGCCCATCCGCCCTTCCAGACCTTCGAGTCGTGTCCCCGGTACACCCTCGTGACCGCTGACCGTACCGCCCCGACGGTCCTGGGCAAAAGCGAGGGCCCCTGCCTTCAAGGCAGGGGCCCCACACGCTTCGCAGCGTCACATCACAACGGACCGATCAGGCGCCCATCAGGTCGCACACGAAGATCAGCGTCTCGCCCGGCTTGATCGCGCCGCCGGCGCCACGGTCGCCGTACGCCAGGTGGGCCGGGATCGTCAGCTTGCGACGGCCGCCGACCTTCATGCCCTGGACGCCCTGGTCCCATCCGGAGATGACCTGGCCGACACCGAGCTGGAACTGCAGCGGCGCGCCGCGGCCCCAGGAAGCGTCGAACTCCTCACCGGAGGAGAAGGCCACGCCCACGTAGTGGACGGAGACACGGGAACCCGCCTTGGCCTCGGCGCCGTCGCCGACCCAGATGTCCTCGATGACCAGGTCGGTGGGGACCGGACCCTCAGGGAAGTCGATCTCGGGCTTCTCGAGCTTGTCGCTCACGGAACTGCTCCTCAAAAACTTACGAACAGGGGGTACAACCCGGACAGTCTTACACCACGGCGAGGATGTCGAGGCTGAAGACCAGCGTCGAGTTGGCCGGGATGGTGCCCTGCTCCTTGTCACCGAAGCCCTGGTCCGCCGGGATGACCAGCAGGATGCGGCTGCCGACCTTCTTGCCGACGATGCCGTCCTTCAGGCCCTTGACCGACAGCTCCGCCAGCGGCCACGTCACCGACTGGTCGGTGGAGTACGTGCTCTCGAAGGTCTTGTCGTCCTTCCACGTCTTGCCGTGGAACTTGACCACCACGCTGTCGGTGTCCTTCACGACCGCGCCGTCGCCCTCGAGGACGTAGTTCGACACGAGCTTCGTCGGCGCCGCACCGTCCTTCGGGACGGTCACGGAGACTTCCTTGCCGTCCGTGTTCGTACCGACCTTCGGCAGGGCGGCGTCCGCCTGCGGGACCTCCTTGCCCGTGGCCGAAACCGGGACGGTGGTGCCCTTGACGATGTCCACGACGAAGACCAGCGTGGCGTTCGCCTTGATCTTGTCGCCCGAGCCCTGCTCGCCGTAACCGAGGTCCGGCGGAATCACGAGCTCCAGCCGGCTGCCGACCTTCTTGCCCTCGAGGCCCTGGTCCCAGCCCTTGATGACCTGGCCCGCGCCGATGGTCACGTCGAACGGCTTGTCCTTGCCGAAGCTCTGGTCGAACGGCTCCTTGCCGTCCCAGACCTGACCGAGGTAGTTGACCTGGGCGATGTCGCCCTTCTTCAGCGCCGGGCCGTCGCCCTCGCTGATGGTCACCACCTTCAGTTCCTTCGGCGGTGTACCCGTCCCCTTCGCCAGGGTGGGGGTCTCACCGAACTTGGCACCCTTGGTGATCGCGGGCGCCCCGTTCTTCATCTCGGCGGAGTCGGAGCCGCTGTCGCCACAGGCCGCTGTCGACAGCAGCAGAAGGGGTACGACAAGCAGGCCGGCAAGTCGGCGCACGTGTTCCTCAGATCTCAGACGGCACATAGGTCGTCGCCACTCTAAGGCGTGGACAGGGCCCCGTACGAGATCCGTACGAGGCCCTGGCCAAGATCAGTGCGATGCGCGCGGCGCCAAACGGCGCCCTACATCCCCGCGATCAGCTTCTCCACCCGGTCGTCCACCGACCGGAACGGGTCCTTGCACAGCACCGTGCGCTGCGCCTGGTCGTTCAGCTTCAGATGCACCCAGTCGACCGTGAAGTCCCGCCGCTGCTCCTGCGCACGACGGATGAAGTCACCCCGCAACCGCGCCCTCGTCGTCTGCGGAGGCACCGACTTGCCCTCGAAGATCTTGAGGTCGTTGCAGATCCGAGCCGCCTGCCCCTTGCGCTCCAGCAGGTAGTACAGGCCGCGCCTGCGGTGGATGTCGTGGTAGGCGAGGTCTATCTGAGCCACCCGCGGATTCGACATCGTCATGTTGTGCTTCGCCCGGTACCGCTCGATCAGCTGGTACTTCATCACCCAGTCGATCTCGGTCCCGATCCGGTCCAGGTCCTCCGCGTCGATCGCGTCCAGCGTCCGGCCCCACAGCTCCAGCACCTGGTCCACGACACCCTCACGGATGCCCCGGCGCTCCGCGAAGTCCACCGCCTTGTCGTAGTACTCCCGCTGGATCTCCAGCGCGGAGGCCTCCCGACCGCTCGCGAGCCGCACCTTGCGCTGACCCGTGATGTCGTGACTGACCTCCCGGATCGCCCGGATCGGGTTCTCCAGCGTCAGGTCCCGCATCACCGTGCCCGCCTCGATCATGCGCAGCACCAGATCGGTCGCCCCGACCTTCAGCAGCATGGTCGTCTCGGACATGTTCGAGTCGCCCACGATCACGTGCAGACGCCGGTAACGCTCCGCGTCCGCGTGCGGCTCGTCCCGCGTGTTGATGATCGGCCGCGAACGGGTCGTGGCCGAACTGACACCCTCCCAGATGTGCTCGGCCCGCTGACTCACGCAGTAGACCGCACCCCGGGGCGTCTGCAGCACCTTGCCCGCACCACAGATCAGCTGCCGCGTGACGAGGAACGGGATCAGAATGTCCGCCAGCCGGGAGAATTCCCCGTGCCGGGCCACCAGGTAGTTCTCATGGCAGCCGTACGAGTTTCCCGCCGAGTCGGTGTTGTTCTTGAACAGATAGACGTCGCCCGCGATTCCCTCCTCGTGCAGGCGGCGTTCGGCGTCGACGAGCAGGCCTTCGAGAATGCGCTCGCCAGCCTTGTCGTGGGTGACCAGTTCGATCAGGTTGTCGCATTCGGGAGTTGCATACTCCGGATGCGAACCCACGTCGAGGTAGAGGCGGGCGCCGTTCCGCAGGAAGACATTGCTACTGCGGCCCCATGACACAACACGGCGGAAGAGGTAGCGCGCCACTTCGTCAGGAGACAGTCGGCGCTGTCCCCTGAACGTGCACGTGACGCCGTACTCGTTCTCCAGCCCGAAAATGCGGCGGTCCATGACTGAACATTACGCCTTCTGCTCTGTTCTGAAACCGAGTTCGCAGGCGCCGTTTCGATCATTTTCCCGAGAGACCCACCCCACCACCCGCCCGCCAGGCGCCCACCACCCGCCCCCAGGCCCGCCTAAGACCCCGTCACCGACGCCTCCGCAGAGCCCTCCAACGGCCCCGCCGAACCCACGGCCGACCCCGCCACCGGACCCTCCACCGAGCCCGCCACCGGACCCGCCGGCGACTGCGGCGCAGAACCCGCCACCGCACGACTCGCACCCGGACGCGCCAGCACCCGCTGAGTCACCGTCAACACCAGCAGCGCCGCGGCCCCCGCCACACTCGCCACCGCGAACCCCGCCGCCGTACCCCCCGCCTCCACCGAAGGACCCGCCGCCGCCGTACCGATCGCCGCACCCACCCCGAAGAACGTCACCAGCCACGAGAACGCCTCCGTCACCGTCCCCGCCGGAGCGTGCCGGTCCACCACGATGAACGCACACGCCAGAGCCGGAGCCAGGAACACCCCCGCCAGCGCCGCGAACCCCGTCATCGCCACCACACCCGGCACCAGCATCAACGGCAGATAACACACCGCCAGCAACGCCAACAACACCCAGAGCCGCCGCTCCGGCGCACCCGCCCACTGCCGCGCCCCGTACAGCACACCACCGAACAGCGCACCCAGACCCAGCGCCGCCATCAACCAGCCGTACACCGCCTGACCACCGTGCTCGTCCGCGTACGCCACACCCGCCACCGTGATCGACCCCAGCGCCGTCCCCACGAAGAAGAACGCCCCCAGCAACGCCAGCAGACCCGGCGAGCGCAGCGCCCCCAACCAGTGCGCCTCCCGCGGCTCCGAACGCCACGTACGCGAAGGCTCCGACACCACGACCGACAGCGCCCCCAGCACCCCGATCCCGTTGATCACCAGCAGCGCCGCCGCCGGATCCCACAGCGCCACGCACAAGGTCACCAGCAGCGGCCCCACCGTGAACATGACCTCCTGGGCCACCGCGTCCATCGCGTACGCCGCGTGCACCCGCTCCTCCTTGCCGCCCAGCACGCTCGGCCACAGCGCCCGCAGCCCGCCCTCCAGCGGCGGCGTGAACAACCCCGCGACCACCACCGCCGCGTACGCCACCACCACCGACCCGGTACCGGCCAGCGCCAGCCACACCATGCCCAGCGCCGACACCACCGCCGCCGGCAACTGCACCCGCGGCTGCCCGAACAGGTCCACCGCCCGCCCCAGCAACGGCTGCCCCACCGCGTTCGACACCCCGTACACGGCCGCGAGCGCACCCGCCAGGCTGTAGCTGCCACCCTCCGCCCGGGTGAACAGCACGATCGCGATCGGCCCCGTCCCGTTCGGCAGCCGACCTATGAGCGTGCCCACCAGCAGCCTCGCGGCATGCCGGGTCCCGAGCAGCTCCGCGTAACCCGCGGCCATGTCCGCCCCCTTCCGCCCGGAACCAGCCGGGAGTACCAAGTAATACGTATAACGTGACCGGTCATACGTACCATGACCACAGTCGGACGGTCCACCCACCCGACACCCACACCCCCCGTGACCTCGCACTACAGGAGCACCGTGTGACGAGACCCACCAGCCGCGACGTGGCCACCGCCGCCGGAGTCTCCCAGGCCACCGTCTCCCTCGTCCTCGGCGACAAATGGCGCGGCCGCGTCTCCGAACGCACCGCCGACCACGTCCGCCACACCGCCACCGAACTCGGCTACCGCCCCAACCTCGCCGCCCGCAACCTCCGCCTCGGCTCCACCCGCACCGCCCTCCTCGTCGTCCCCGCCCTCACCAACGAATTCTTCGCCCGCGTCTACACCGGCGCCGCCCGCATCGCCGCCGAACACGGCTTCGGCGTCGTCCTCTACCCCTCCCCCGACGGCACCGGCCCCGCCCGCGACCCCTTCGCCTCCGCCCGCGCCGCCCTCGACGGAGTCATCGCCTCCTCCATGGCCGCCGACGCCCTCCACGCCCTCGGCGGCGACACCCTCCCCCTCGTCATGCTCGACAGCGACCCCACCGCCGACACCGCCGACGCCCACGTCAACCTCGCCATCGCCGACGGCATGCGCCAAACCGCCGAACACCTCCTCACCCACGGCCACCACCGCTTCCTCCACCTCGCCTCCGCCATCGACTCCTGGACCTTCGACGTCCGCGCGGGCGCCCTGGCCGCCCTCCTGCCGCCCCCCGCAGAGCTGCGCACCGTACGGGCCCGCCTCAGCGTGGAAGCCGCCCGTACGGCCATGGAAGCCGCCCTGGACACCCCCGCGGACCGCCGCCCCACCGCCGTCGTCTGCGACGACGACATCCTGGCCGCCGGCGCCTGCAAAGCCGCCCGCCGCCTCGGCCTGCGCATCCCCGAAGACCTCTCCGTCACCGGCTTCGACGACCTCGCCCTCGCCACCGCCGTCGAACCGGAACTCACCACCGTCCACCTCCCCGCCGAACGCGTCGGCGAACAAGGCATGACCGCCCTCCTCGCCGTCCTCGAAGGCACCCCCTGGGCCCCGGTCGACATCCCCGTCCACCTCGTCGTCCGCGACTCCACGGGCCCGGTACCGACCGGCTGAACCTCCCGAGCACGCGAAAGCGCCCCCGACCCGAAGGCCAGGGGCGCTCACCCACTCCGTACTCGCCCTACTCGGCTTCCTCTTCAGGAGTCTCGTCGTTCGAGACGGCATCCGCCTGAGCCGCCGCCGGAACGTCAGCCTCCAGCAGCCGCGACAGCTGCCGGCCGCGGATCCGCTTGAACTTGCGCTGCTGAGCCCGCGTACGGTCCAACACCGCCACCTCCAACCGCTCCGCCGGAATCGACTTGTCCGTACCGTTCGCCTGGCTCGACAGCGCCTGCACCGCCAGCTTCAGCGCCTCGGACAGGGTCATCCCGTCCTGGTGCCGCTGATCGAGGTAAGTACTGATCTGCTCGGCGTTGCCACCAACGGCTACCGACCCGTGCTCGTCGACGATCGACCCGTCGTGCGGCAGGCGATAGATCTGGTCACCCGCGGCGGTCGCACCGACCTCCGCCACCACCAGCTCCACCTCGTACGGCTTCTCCCCCGCACTCGAGAAGATCGTGCCGAGCGTCTGCGCGTAGACGTTCGCCAGCCCACGGGCCGTCACATCGTCACGGTCGTAGGTGTATCCGCGCAGATCCGCGTACCGCACACCGCCGATCCGCAGGTTCTCGTACTCGTTGTACTTGCCGGCGGCCGCGAAGCCGATCCGGTCGTAGATCTCGCTGAACTTGTGCAGCGCACGGGACGGGTTCTCACCGACGAACACGATGCCGTCGGCGTACTGGATCACAACAAGGCTCCGACCGCGGGCGATGCCCTTGCGGGCGTATTCCGCCCGGTCGGCCATGGCCTGCTGGGGTGACACATAGAACGGAGTCGACACCGGCTTTCCGTCCCTTTCTTCTGGACGACGAGGAGGTCAGGGCGGGGCTGGTCAGAGCAGGGCGGCGCGCGGACCGTCGGGCTGCTCCAGCCGACGGTTCGTGATCTTGCGGGCCAGCTCCGAGGACTCCTCGTCGGTCAGCCTGCGGAATCCCTCGTCGGTCATGACGGTGACGATGGGGTAGATGTGGCGGTAGAGGTCCGGACCGCCGGTGGCCGAGTCGTCGTCGGCAGCGTCGTACAACGCCTGCACGACGAGCGTCGTGGCCTCCTCCTCCGTCAGCTTGGAGTGGTACAGCTTCTTCATCGAGCCGCGGGCGAAGATCGATCCCGACCCGGTCGCGGCGTAGCCGTGCTCCTCGGAGCGGCCGCCGGTCACGTCGTAGGAGAAGATCCGGCCCCTCTCCTTGGCCTCGTCGTACCCCGCGAAGAGCGGGACCACGGCCAGCCCCTGCATCGCCATGCCCAGGTTGCTGCGGATCATGGTGGAGAGCCGGTTCGCCTTACCTTCAAGGCTCAGGGTCGCCCCCTCGACCTTCTCGAAGTGCTCCAGCTCCAGCTGGAACAGCTTCACCATCTCCACGGCCAGACCGGCGGTGCCGGCGATGCCGACGGCGGAGTACTCGTCCGCCGGGAACACCTTCTCGATGTCCCGCTGCGCGATCATGTTCCCCATGGTCGCCCGCCGGTCACCGGCGAGCACGACCCCGCCGGGGAAGGTGGCGGCCACGATGGTCGTCCCGTGCGGCGCCTCGATGACCCCGTCGGGCAGCTTCCGGTTGCCCGGGAGCATCTCGGGCTGGTGAGCCCCGAGGAAGTCCATGAAGGACGACGACCCCGGCGTCAGGAAGGCTGCCGGTAGACGCCCTGTGCTACGAGTGTTGGGTTCCACAGGTTTCCTTCCACGTAAGCGGCTGCACGCCTCAAGACGTCCGGCCGATCCTTGAGTTGCCCGATTCCTGCGTTGCAGCCGAAGCAAAGTACGCCTCGGACCTTACCCGTCCGATGATCGTGATCAACATGCTCCGCCGGAGCCTCTTGGCAGATCACGCAGACCCCGCCCTGGGCGGCGATCATCTCGTCACGCTCGGCTTCTGTGATGCCGTAATTGCGCTTCAGATGTCCCGCCCGACCCTGGATGGCGCGGCAGGCCTTGCAGCGAGTCGACAGACCGTCAGAAGCGCTTGCGTTCTTGTGCCACTCACTGTGCGGCTTCACCTCACCGCACTGCCGACAGAGCTTGCTGCCGACCGGCACTTCCACGTGTTCCCTGACGGCCTTGCCTTGGGCGGCCTGACGGCGCCTGTAGTGCTCGGCGCCGTAGGCCGCCACGCACTCACGGCACCTGGGCTGCAGCCCGTCGCGTCGGTTTCGATCCGAGGCGAATCCGCTCAGTGGTATGTCACGGGCACACCCGCGGCACCACTTCGTTCCATTGGACATGGAGCACACACTGGCGGATTCGCCTTAGATTCGAAGGCTATTCGCCGCCTTTTTGTACGAAACTCCGAACGAAATCCTCGGCATTTTCCTCAAGTACATCGTCGATCTCGTCAAGTACCGAGTCGACGTCGTCGGAGAGCTTTTCCTGTCGCTCCTTGAGGTCGGTCGACTCTTCGACCGCAGCCTCCTCGACCTCCTCGGTCGAGCGCTGCGCCTTCTGCTGTCCGCCGCCGGTGTCCTTGGTCGCCATGTGTAGCTCACCCCGCTCGGTTCGCACGCTCACGTGAAAGACCCCGCGAATTCGGGATCCCTCAAGATCAGACTCTACGTCGGACCCTACAAGGAGGGCCCGACATCCGTCCCGGTACTTTCATAACGTCCGGATGTGTTCATGATTCCCGGGCCGGGGGCCTTTCAGCCCCCGCGCCGGGTACCGGAAAGGCCTCAGCGGCCCGAGAGCACCCGGACCAGGTCCTCCGCCGTGCGGCAGCGGTCCAGGAGCTCCTTCACGTGGGCACGGGTGCCCCGCAGGGGTTCCAGGGTCGGGACCCGCTGGAGGGAGTCGTGGCCCGGCAGATCGAAGATCACCGAGTCCCACGAGGCCGCCGCCACGTCATCCGCGTACTGCTCCAGGCACCGCCCCCGGAAGTACGCCCGGGTGTCCTCCGGCGGCTTGCTCTGCGCCCGCTCCACCGCCGGCTCCTCCAGCAGCCGCTTCATCTTGCCGCGGGCCACCAGGCGGTTGTACAGCCCCTTCTCGGGCCGTACGTCCGCGTACTGGAGGTCCACCAGCTGGAGCCGGGCCGCGTCCCAGCCGAGGCCGTCCCGGCGCCGGTAGCCCTCGAGGATCTCCCGCTTGGCGATCCAGTCGAGCTCCCCCGACAGGCTCATCGGGTCGGTTTCCAGCCGGCCCAGTACGTCCTCCCAGCGGGCCAGCACATCCTTGGTCTGCTCGTCCGCGTCGGAGCCGAAACGCTCCTCCACGTACTTCCTGGCCAGCTCGTAGTACTCCATCTGGAGCTGTACGGCGGTCAGCGTCCGCCCGCTGCGCAGCGTGATCAGGTGCTGGAGGTCGGGGTCGTGGGAGACCTGGTGGAGGGTGCGTACGGGCTGGTCCACGGCGAGGTCGACGTTGATGTAGCCGTCTTCGATCATGGACAGGACGAGTGCGGTGGTGCCGAGCTTGAGGTAGGTGGAGATCTCGGAGAGGTTGGCGTCTCCGATGATCACGTGGAGCCGGCGGTACTTCTCGGCGTCCGAGTGCGGTTCGTCCCGGGTGTTGATGATGGGGCGCTTGAGGGTGGTCTCGAGGCCGACCTCGACTTCGAAGTAGTCGGCGCGCTGGCTGATCTGGAAGCCGTGTTCGCGGCCGTCCTGGCCGATGCCGACGCGGCCGGCGCCGGTGAAGACGATGCGGGAGACGAAGAAGGGGGTGAGGTGGCGCACGATGTCCGAGAAGGGGGTTTCCCGCTTCATCAGGTAGTTCTCGTGCGTGCCGTAGGAGGCGCCCTTGTTGTCGGTGTTGTTCTTGTAGAGGTGGATGGGCTGGGCCCCGGGGAGCTGGGCGGCCCTGACGGCGGCCTCGGCCATGATCCGCTCGCCGGCCTTGTCCCAGAGGACGGCGTCGAGCGGGTTGGTGATCTCCGGGGAGCTGTATTCGGGGTGTGCGTGGTCGACGTAGAGGCGTGCGCCGTTGGTGAGGATGACGTTGGCGAGGCCGATGTCCTCGTCGGTGAGCTGGCTGTTGTCGGCGGCCTCGCGGGCGAGGTCGAAGCCGCGGGCGTCCCGCAGCGGGTTCTCTTCCTCGAAGTCCCAGCGGGCGCGTCGCGCCCGGTGCATCGCCGCCGCGTAGGCGTTGACGATCTGGGACGAGGTGAGCATGGCATTGGCGTTCGGGTGCCCCGGGACGGAGATCCCGTACTCCGTCTCGATCCCCATTACTCGCCGTACGGTCATGCGGCCCTCCTTGCCCGGCGGCGCTCCCGTTCGGGAGCGGCGCTCAAGTACCGCTGGTGCTCCGGTGCGTCGTGTGCGGTGCCCGTCCCCGCACTGCGCGACCTGCGGTATGGAAGAGCCTAGAACCACTCCGCGCTGGTGGGGAGATCATTTCAGTCATTGACTTTGCCCTGTCACCGGCTGAAAAGAGCGTTTGGTAAAGCAGTCGGCTGCGGGTGGCCGTGGCCGGCCCCCCCCGCCCGCCCCCGTTGTGAGAGGTAAAGAACCG
>NZ_JBHVYI010000008.1:0-22282 GCF_042880975.1 Streptomyces sp. NPDC058289 | reverse complement strand
GGGGGGGGCCCCGGGGCGGCCGTGTTGGCGTCTTAATTCTTGGTTTGGTAAACCCTGGGGGGGGGGGGGGCCTTGCCGGGCCACCGCCCCCCGGCCCGCTTTGTCAGAGGTACTGACCGGTGTTGGCCACCGTGTCGATGGATCGTCCGGTGTCCGCGCCTTGCTTTCCGGTGACGAGGGTGCGGATGAATACGATCCGCTCGCCCTTCTTTCCGGAGATTCGGGCCCAGTCGTCGGGGTTGGTGGTGTTGGGCAGGTCTTCGTTCTCCTTGAACTCGTCCACGCAAGCCTGGAGGAGATGGGCGACGCGAAGGCCCTTCTGGTTGTGCTCGAGGAAGGCCTTGATGGCCATCTTCTTCGCACGGTCCACGATGTTCTGGATCATCGCGCCCGAGTTGAAGTCCTTGAAGTAGAGGACTTCCTTGTCACCGTTGGCGTACGTGACCTCGAGGAAGCGGTTTTCCTCGGTTTCGGCGTACATCTGCTCGACGACGGTCTGGATCATGCTGTGGACGGTTTCGGCCGTGGAGCCCTGGTGCTCGCCGAGGTCGTCGGTGTGCAGGGGCAGGGTGGCCTTGAGGTACTTCGCGAAGATGTCCTTGGCGGCCTCGGCGCCGGGGCGCTCGATCTTGATCTTCACGTCGAGCCGGCCGGGGCGCAGGATGGCCGGGTCGATCATGTCCTCGCGGTTGGAGGCGCCGATGACGATGACGTTCTCCAGGCCTTCCACGCCGTCGATCTCGGCGAGCAGCTGGGGGACGATGGTGTTCTCCACGTCCGAGCTGACTCCGGATCCGCGGGTGCGGAAGAGGGATTCCATCTCGTCGAAGAAGACGATGACGGGGGTGCCCTCGCTCGCCTTCTCCCTCGCACGCTGGAAGACGAGGCGGATGTGCCGCTCGGTCTCGCCGACGTACTTGTTGAGGAGTTCGGGGCCCTTGATGTTCAGGAAGTAGGACTTCCCGGTGGGCTGGCCGGTGACTTCGGCGACCTTCTTGGCAAGGGAGTTGGCCACGGCCTTGGCGATGAGCGTCTTGCCACAGCCGGGGGGGCCGTAGAGCAGGATGCCCTTCGGGGGCCGCAGTTCGTGTTCCTTGAAGAGGTCGGGGTAGAGGTAGGGGAGCTCGACGGCGTCGCGGATCAGTTCGATCTGGTCGCCCAGGCCGCCGATCTTGTCGTAGTCGATGTCCGGGACCTCTTCGAGGACGAGGTCTTCGACCTCGCTCTTGGGGACGATCTCGTAGACGTAGCCGGAGCGGGGTTCGAGCAGCAGGGAGTCGCCGGGGCGGATGGTGACGTCCAGGAGCGGCTCGGCGAGCCTCACCACCCTTTCCTCGTCGGTGTGCCCGACCACCAGGGCGCGCTCGCCGTCCTCGAGGATTTCCTTGAGGGTGACGATGTCCCCGGCCCGTTCGAACTCCATGGCCTCGACCACGTTGAGGGCCTCGTTGAGCATGACCTCCTGGCCGCGCCGGAGGTCTTCCGGTTCGACGCTGGGGCTCACGTTCACTCGGAGCTTTCGGCCGCCGGTGAAGATGTCGACGGTTCCGTCTTCGTTCGACTGCAGGAAGACTCCGAAGCCGGCCGGCGGCTGTGCGAGCCGGTCGACTTCTTCCTTGAGGGCCACGATCTGGTCGCGGGCCTCGCGCAGGGTGTTCGCCAGCCGCTCGTTCTGTGCGGAGACGCCTGCCAGGTTTGTCTGGAGCTCGACGATCCGCTCTTCGAGAATCCTCGTGTGTCGCGGAGAGTCGGCGAGCTTACGTCGCAGGACGGCGATTTCCTGCTCGAGATAGGCAACCTGGCCGGCGGGGTCCTCAGACCCTCGCCCGGGCCGGATGCCGCGGTTGATGTCGTCGTCGTGGGCTGCCACGGTCCTCACCTCCTCCAAGGGGAGCTGGACGCTTTCTGACCCTACCTGGGCTGGTGGTGATTGAAACCCCTAGATCACAAAGACGGTAGGGGTGTGTCCGATCTTCACCCTTGCGTACTCCCTCCCGTCAAGGAAATACCCACCCATCAACATCGGAAAGCAGCCGGTTGTAAGGTCGAACTGTTCAACACCCGTCAGAGCTCGTGCGACTTGCTGCGCGTTGTGACCGGGATGGATCACTCAGAGCAGGGAACGGCAGGAGATATGACCGTGCAGCAGGAGGCAGCCACCGGGCAGAACGCGGGTGCCGCCGGCGTGGCCGGAGAGCCGCTCGAGGTCTGGATCGACCAGGACCTCTGCACTGGCGACGGCATCTGTGTGCAGTACGCACCGGAGGTGTTCGAGCTGGACATCGATGGTCTGGCGTACGTGAAGAGCCCTGCCGACGAGTTGCTCGTGGAGGCGGGGGCGACCACTCCGGTTCCGCTGGTGCTGCTGCAGGACGTGGTGGATTCCGCGAAGGAATGTCCCGGGGATTGCATCCACGTAAGGCGGGTTTCGGACAGGGTCGAAGTTTTCGGTCCAGACGCGGAGTGACGCTTCAAACACCTGTGGGGGTCGAGTCCGTAAGCTCCTGGCGGAATTTTCCGCCGGTCCAGCGCCACTTGGCGAGCTGCTTGGTGTCGGGGCTGTAGCGGGGCACTTCGGGCGAGGAGTACCCGAGGAGGCTCGCGGTGACGAGGCCCTCGCGGACGGTGAGATCGGTCGCGGTCTGCTTGCGGCCGGCTTCGAGGAGTGTGGCGACGACGCGGGGTTTCGCGGCTTTCGTCGTGTCCTGTGCGAGGACGTAGATCGCGTGGGGCGGGGTGCCCGAGCCGGCGTCGCAGCGGACGGCCGCGACGGTTTCGGGGTGTCCGTCGCCGTCGAGGTCGCCTTCGGCGGTGGCCGTGACGGCTTGCGGGGCTCCTTTGCAGTCCAACGGGTACGTGATGGCGTGCGCGTCGGGAGCGGCCGCGTCGGGGCCCTTCGCGGGGCTCGCGGGAGTCGTAGAGCTGGTGGGGCCCGTGGGGCGTACCGGGTCTGCGGAGGCTCCGGTGGCCGGGTCGGGCTGCAGGAGTCCGGCGCCGGCTATGACGGCGGCCAGGGCCGAGGCGGTGGCCAGCCAGTGGACGGGCCGGGCCCGGTGGTGCGCCGGGGTGGGGGTGCTCGGCGCCGGCTCGGCGGGGCTTTGCGGCACGCGGGGTGTCTCCTGTGCGAAGGGTGACGGGGAGCCAGCATCGTGCCACACCTCACATCGGGGTGGAACGGGTGGGTCCGGGCCGGCCTGGGCGCTCGCGCGGGGCCGTCCCGCAGGACAACGAAAAGACGCTGTGGCGCAGTTCCCGGTTGTTCGGGGGGAACTGCGCCACAGCGTCTGTTTGTTGGTGGGGCGGGGCGGCCTGCCGGGTGGCGGGCCGGTCCTCGTCGTCAGCTACGGTCGCCAGTCTCGGCGGCCTCGGCCGTGTCGGCGGTCTTGGCGGCGGACTGGCTGCCGGGGCCGTCGTAGTCCTCGCCGTAGGCGCCCTTGGAGGGGCGGCGGCGGCGCATGGGGGGCTCGACGCCGTCCGCGAGGCGGCGGGCGGTGACGAGGAAGCCGGTGTGGCCGATCATGCGGTGGTCCGGGCGGACGGCCAGGCCCTCGACGTGCCAGTTGCGGATCATCGATTCCCAGGGCTGCGGTTCGGCGTAGCAGCCGAACTCGCGGATGGATTCGACGGTCCGGGAGAGCTGGGTGGTGGTGGCCACGTAGCAGCAGAGGATGCCGCCGGGGACCAGCGCCTTGGAGACGGCCTCCAGGCACTCCCAGGGGGCGAGCATGTCGAGGATCACGCGGTCGACGTCCGTGTCGGACAGGTTGTCCTGGAGGTCGCCCACGGTCAGCTGCCACGCGGGGTGCGGGCCGCCGAAGTAGCGCTCGACGTTGGCGGTGGCGATCTCGGCGAAGTCCGCGCGGCGCTCGTAGCTGTGGAGCATGCCCTGGTCGCCGATGGCGCGCAGCAGGAAGCTGCTCAGGGAGCCGGAGCCGACGCCTGCTTCGACGACTCGGGCGCCGGGGAAGATGTCGGCGAAGGCCAGGATCTGGCCTGCGTCCTTGGGGTAGACCACGGCGGCACCGCGGGGCATGGAAAGGACATAGTCGGGGAGCAGGGGACGCAGCGCGAGGTAGGCGACGTTGCCCGTGGTACGGACAACGCTTCCCTCGGGGGAGCCGATCAGCTCGTCGTGCGGGAAGGAACCCTTGTGGGTGTGGAAATTCTTCCCGGCTTCGAGCGTGAACGTGTAGTGGCGGCCCTTGGGGTCGGTGAGCTGTACCTGGTCCCCGACCTCGAAGGGCCCGCGTCGGCGGGCGGCACCGGTCGGTTCGGACATGTGACCAGTGTATTGGCTTCAGGACTGGGGCCGCGCCATGGCCTTCACGAAGGCCTTTTCCACGTCGAGGGTGGAGAGGACGCCGTAGATGGCGCCGTCGGCCTGGAGGACGAGGTATTCGGTGGCGGGGGTGGTGCGGAGGTGGTCGAGGAGTTCTTCGCCGGTGAGGTCCGCTGAAACCTTCATGCCGTCGGTGAGGTCTTGGGCGAGGGTGCCGGCGGCGACCCAGGGGCGGCGGTGTTCGGGGACGGAGGCGATGGCGCTCTCGCGGACGATGCCGGTGGGGTCTCCGAGTCCGTCGACGATGACGAGGGCGCGGGCGCCGGCTTCGTTGGCGCGGCGGAGGGCTTCGGAGAGGGGGGTGGCGTTTTCGACGGGGACGGCGCGGCGGGTGAGTTTGCGGGCGTGGAGTTCCGGGAGGTGTTCGCGCAGGCGGGCGACGCGGAGGCTGTTGCCGGCGCCGGTCCAGATGATGGCGGCGAGGATGGCGGCGAGGAGGGCGTCCATGACGGTGTCCATGCCGCCGATGTCGTCGGTGGGGTTGCCGAGGGTCCCGGTGTAGTTCAGGAGGGGCAGGCCGAGGAGGACGGCGACGGCGAGGGCGCGGCCGGCCCAGGCGGCGGCGATGGTGCCGGTCATGGGTTTGCCGGTGATGCCCCAGATGACGGCGCGGAGCATGCGGCCGCCGTCGAGGGGGAGGCCGGGGAGGAGGTTGAAGGCGGCGACGAGGAGGTTGGAGATCATGAGGCCGGCGAGGAGGACGCCGGGGACGCTGGCGGGTTCGACGGATTTCATGCCGAGGTAGAAGGCGCCGGCGAGGAGGAGGGAGAGGAGGGGGCCGACGAAGGCGAGGACGAATTCGCGGCCGGGGGTTTCGGATTCCTTCTCGATCTCGGAGACGCCGCCGAAGAACTGGAGCTGGATGCGGCGTACGGGGAGTTTGAAGCGGAGGGCGGCGATGGTGTGGGCGAGTTCGTGGACGAGGACCGAGGCGTAGAAGGCGACGGCGAAGAAGAGGGCCACGAGGTAGCGCAGGATGCCGAGGTCGGGCAGGATCCGGTCGAGCTGGTCGCCGAAGACCCAGGTGATGAGGGCGGCGACGAGGAACCAGCTGGGCGAGACGTAGACGGGCACGCCGAAGGGGCGGCCCATGAGGAGTCCGCCGCCCGGTCCTGAGCGCCGGCCCGCGCGCTCGCCGGTTTCGTCGGTGTCTGCCACGGTTGTCCTTCGTTCGCTGCTGTCCGGTGCGGTGGTGCGCCGGTGGTTCTGGTGTCTTTTTCCCGTGGTGTCGGGGTGCGCCGTTGCGCGGTGTGATGCTCCGATCATGCAGTGCGAGGGGGGTCGGCGTCGATGGTATGCGCGTGCTGTCGGTGGCGGGTCGTAGGGTTTTGTCTATGACGACGAGCCCCGGTGGCGATCCGGACGATGCAGTGACCGGTCCCGTACCCAGTCCCGTGCCCGGTCGCGTGCCCGCGCAAGCGGTGGCCGCGGCTCCTTCTTCGCTGTCGCCTTCGCGGGCGAGCGACTTCATGCGGTGTCCGTTGCTGTACCGGTTCCGGGTGATCGACAAGTTGCCGGAGAAGCCGAGTGCGGCGGCGACGCGGGGGACGTTGGTGCACGCGGTGCTGGAGCGGCTCTTCGACCACCCTGCCGAGGAGCGGACGGCGCCGCGGGCGAAGGCGTTGATCCCGGGGCAGTGGGACCGGCTGCTGGAGTCGAAGCCCGAGCTGACGGAGCTGTTCCCGGCGGGTGACGAGGGGGCGGGGCTGGCGCGCTGGCTGGGTGAGGCCGAGGCGTTGGTGGACCGGTGGTTCACGTTGGAGGACCCGACGCGGCTGGAGCCGGTGGAGCGGGAGTTCTTCGTGGAGACGGAGCTGGAGTCGGGGCTTCGGCTGCGCGGGATCATCGACCGGGTGGACGTGGCGCCGACGGGTGAGGTGCGGATCGTCGATTACAAGACGGGGAAGGCGCCGCGGCCGGAGTATGCCGAGGGTGCGCTGTTCCAGATGAAGTTCTACGCGCTGGTGGTGTGGCGGTTGAAGCGGGTGGTGCCGCGGCGGCTGCAGCTGGTGTATCTGGGCAGTGGGGACGTGGTGACGTACGACCCGGTGATCGAGGATCTGGAGCGGATGGAGCGCAAGCTGCTGGCGCTGTGGGAGGCGATCCGGGAGGCGACGGAGACGGGTGACTGGCGGCCGCGGCAGTCGAAGCTGTGCGGCTGGTGTGATCATCAGGCGGTGTGTCCGGAGTTCGGTGGTACTCCCCCGGTCTATCCGCTGGCGCTGCCGTCCGCCGGGCGGGGCGAATCCTGATCTTGGTGGCAGGGCAGAATGGGCGGGGTTCCCCGTTGGGGTCCGAATGCATCCGATTGAACGCGAGGTAGACCCCGTGGCGATCCGCGTACTGCTGGTCGATGATCAGCCGCTGCTGCGCACCGGTTTCCGGATGATCCTGGAGGCCGAGCAGGACTTGGCGGTGGTCGGTGAGGCCGGGGACGGTCTGCAGGCGTTGGACCAGGTGCGGGCGTTGCAGCCCGATGTGGTGCTGATGGACATCCGGATGCCGCGGATGGACGGGGTGGAGGCGACGCGGCAGATCACGGGTCCGGGGCGGGACGGTCCGGCGAAGGTGCTGGTGCTGACGACGTTCGATCTGGACGAGTACGTGGTGGAGGCGCTGCGGGCGGGGGCCAGTGGGTTCTTGCTGAAGGATGCGCCGGCCGCGGAGCTGGTACAGGCGATCCGGGTGGTGGCGGGTGGCGAGGCGATGCTGGCGCCGAGCATCACGCGGCGGTTGCTGGACAAGTACGCGGGGCATCTGCCGTCGGGTGAGGACAGCGTTCCGGACATGATCGCTTCGTTGACGGAGCGTGAGGTCGAGGTGTTGAAGCTGGTGGCCCGGGGGTTGTCGAATGCGGAGATCGCGGCGGATCTGTTCGTGAGCGAGACGACGGTGAAGACGCATGTGGGTCACGTGCTGACGAAGCTGGGTCTGCGTGACCGGGTGCAGGCGGCGGTGTACGCGTACGAGAGCGGTCTGGTGCGTCCGGGGGCCGGTCAGTAGGCGGTTCGGGTCGCTGTTGCGCAGATACGGGTACGGGCCCGCTTCCGCTGGGTGCGGAGGCGGGTCCGTTGTCGTGACGGGGGTGCTCAGCCCTTGCTGATCTCCCAGAAGCGGAAGACGGTGGAGGCGTCGAGGGACCACTGCAGGCCGGTCACGTTCGGGCGGGTGACGGCGTACTGCTTGCTCTGCCAGAGCGGGAGCAGCGGGATCTCGTCGGCGACGATGTCCTGGAGGCGGGCGTAGTCGCCGCTGGCGGAGGAGCGGTCGGACTTCGCGGAGGTCGACGGGATGATCGTCCCGGTGATCTCCTTGTTGTCGTAGTTGTTGTGCAGGACGTTGTCGGGGCCGAAGAAGGGCTGCGTGAAGTTGTCGGCGTCGGGGTAGTCGGGGACCCAGCCCTTGACGTAGACGCCGTACTTGCCTTCCTGGATGTCCTTCTCGTACTGCCCGAACTCGACGGATTTGACGTCGGCTTCGAAGAGGCCGCTGTCGTTGAGCTGCTTGGCGATGAGCTGGAATTCCTGGTCGGTCGAGGGGCCGTAGCGGGTGGGCGTCGAGTACAGGGTGATCTTGACCTTGTCCTTGATGCCGGCTGCGCGGAGGGTGGCCTTGGCCTTCTCGGGCTGGGGGGTGCCGCCGTAGCGGTCGAAGAAGGCGGTGGTGTGGGAGGCGATGCCGGCCGGGACGATGGAGTAGAGGGGGGTGGCGGTGCCGTCGTAGACCTCTCGGACGAGGGCTTCGCGGTCGACGAGGTAGGCGATGGCCTTGCGCACGGGGAGTTTTCCGGCGACGGGGTCGCTCGTGTTGAAGACGAGGTGTTCGACTTCGGCGCCGGCGCCCTGGACGACTTCGACCTTCTGGTCGCCGCTCTGGGTGGCGAGGCCGGCGATGTCCTTGGCGGCGAGGCCGCGGAAGGCGAAGTCGACGTCTCCGCTTTCGAGGACCTTCTTGAGGGCGGCCTGGTCCTCGTTGAAGAACTTCATGGTGACGCCGCTGTTCTTCGGCTTGGCCTTGCCGCTGTAGGTGTCGTTGACGGAGAAGGCGGCGCTCTTGTCGTTGATGGAGTCCAGTTTGTAGACGCCGGAGCCGAAGGCCTTGCCGTCGGTGCGGAGTTTGTCCGCGGGGTACTGGGTGTGGTCGACGATGGAGCCTGCGCCGGATGCGATCTTGCTGGGGAAGGTCGCGTCGGGGGCCTTGAGGTGGAAGACGACGGTCTTGTCGTCGGGGGTGTCGATGGTGCCGATCGACGCGAGCATGACGGCGGGGCCGTTCTCGTCGTTGATCTTGAGGGTGCGCTCGAAGGAGTACTTGACGTCCTTGGAGGTGAGGCCGTTGCCGTTGCTGAACTTCAGGCCGCCGCGCAGGGTGCAGACGTAGGTCTTGCTCTCGCTGCCCTCGAAGCCGCAGGACTGTGCGGCGTCGGGTTCGGGGTTGGTGCCGCCCTTGGGGAAGCTGAGCAGGGACTGGAAGACGTTGTTGAAGAGCAGCCAGGAGCCGGGGTCGTAGCCCGAGGCGGGGTCGGTGGCCTTCACCTTGTCGGATATGCCCATGACGACGCCCTTGCCGCTGCCGGCGTTGGAGCCGTCCGTCGCACCGCAACCGCTCAGCAGCGCGGCGGCGGTGGCCGCTCCGAGGGGGGCTGCCAACCACTGGTTCCGTGTCTTCACGCGAACATCCTTCTCAGTCTTACTGGCTCGTCTGGTTCTGGTGCCGGGGGTGTGGGCACCGGGGCCTGGTGCCGGGGGTGTCAGCCGCTGACGCCGCGGCCGAGTTCCCACAGCTGGAGGTCGGAGATGGCGTTGACCGACCACTCCACTCCGGTGATCCCGTCGCGTGCGGCGACGTACTGCTTGCCCTGCCACAGGGGCAGGACGGGGACGTCCTCGGCGACGATGTCCTGCATCTCCGCGATCGCGGGTCCGGCGACGCCCCGGTCGACGGCGCGGCGCGATTCGGGGATGAGCTTGGTGCGCACCGTGGTGTTGGCGTACGGCGTGCCGAGGAAGTTGTCCTGCTCCAGGAAGGGGGCGAGGAAGTTGTCGGCGTCGGGGTAGTCGGGGAACCAGCCGAGCCCGTAGGCGGCGTAGTCGCCCTTCTTCTGGGCGGGCCTGAAGGCGGCCCAGTCGGCGCCCTGGACGGTGATGTCGAAGAGCTGGGTGGAGTTCAGCTGGGTCTTGAGGGCTTCGAACTCGGCCGCGGTGCCGTCGCCGTAGTGGTCGTTGGTGTAGTTGAGGGTGAGCTTGACCGGGGTTTTGATCCCGGCGGCCTTCAGCAGGTCGGCGGCCTTGGCGGTGTTGGCTTCGCCGTACTTGTTGAAGAAGGAGTTGACGTGGCCGCTCACGGTGGTGGGGACCAGTGAGTACAGGGGCTGCGCGGACTTGCCGTAGACCTTGGTGATGAGGGCGTTGCGGTCGACGGCTGCGGCGAGGGCCTGGCGTACGGCCTTGTCCTTGACTCCGGGGGCGTCGGTGTTGAAGCCGATGTAGCGGATCTCCAGGCCGGGCATGGGGACGAGCTTGATGCCCTTGGGGGGCGTGGCGGAGAGTTCGGTGATCTGGGCGGGCGACAGGGTGCGCGAGACCATGTGGACGGCGCCGCGTTCCAGGGCTTTGCCCATGGCGTCGGAGTCGTCGAAGGTGCGCAGTTCGGCCTTGTCGTTCTGGAGCTTGAGGTCGCCCTTGTAGTGCGGGTTCTTGCTGAAGACGGCGCGGACGAGGCGGTTGTCCTTGACTTCGGCCTTCATCGTGTAGGGGCCGGAGCCGTCAACGGTGAAGCCGGTGCGGAGCTTCTTGGCGTCGTACTTCTTGGCGCTGACGATGCCGGCGGCGGGGGTGGAGAGCTTCTGCGGGAAGGTGGCGTCGGCGGTCTTGAGGTGGAAGACGACGGTGTCGGCGCCCTTGGTCTCGACGGTGTCGACGGTGGAGAGCAGCGAGGAGGGGCCGTTCTCGTCCTTGATGGCGAGGACGCGTTCGATGGAGAACTTGACGTCCTGCGCGGTGAGGGGGCTGCCGTCGGCGAAGGTGAGGCCGGGGCGCAGGACGCAGCGGTAGCTCTCGTTGCCGGTGTCGGTGAAGCGGCAGTCGTGTGCTGCTTCGGGGACGGGCTGGCCGCCGCCTCGCGGGGTGTGCATCAGCGTCTGGACGGTCTGGCGGAGGATGTTCCAGGCGCCGGCGTCGTAGGCGTAGGCGGGGTCGAGCGGGGCGGGGGCGTAGTCGGCTGCCTCGAACCGGTCGGTGGTGCCGACGACGATCGTTCCGGATCCTGCTCCTGCGCCGCTGGTGCTGCCGCAGGCGGTCAGCGCGGGGGTGAGCAGTCCGGCGGCTGCCGTCAGCGCCATGGTCTTGCGGTTCATGCTGGAAGTACTCCCTCGACCCGGCGCTTGTTCAAAGCTGGCGTGGAGGGCATCGCGACGGTCGCCCGTTCTGGGCGGAACGATCGGGCCGGTGGTGTGACGATCGGTCCACGCGGTTCCGGAAACAGGGGTGTGTGTCCGGGACGGCTGAGGTGCGGCGCAGTGCCCGTATCGACATTAGTGGCCTGCGGAGGGGTGGCTTGAACCGTGTGGCGCGGGGGTGTTGTCGCTCTGTCGCGGGAGTTGACCGGGGGGTGTGCGCGGGTGGTGCGCAGATTCGGTCAGGTGCTGATCAATGGGGACACAAGGGGTGGTGCGGGAGGGCGCGCAGTGGTGCGAAGGGGTCGTTGCGGGTGACAAAGGTCACCCGGGACAACTCCCCCGGTAGGGATGGAATTTCGGCCTCCGGGGAAGTGCGCGGGAGATCCGCCCGCGGGACCTTGGTCCTGGGGGCGGATCTCCCGGTACGGAGCGTGCGCGGTCAGTTCAGCGGAGTGATGAGGGAGCGCAGGAAGGGCAGGTCGACGTCTTCGAGGGAGTCGACGATGGTGCGGCCCGGGGCGGGTGCGATCCGGCCTACGGAGGGGATGGCGACGACCCTGCATCCGGCGGCTTCGGCGGCGGCGACGCCGGTGGCGGTGTCCTCGATGACGGCGCAGCGGGAGGGGTGGGCGCCGAGGGTGTGGGCGGCGAGGAGGTAGGGGTCGGGGTGCGGCTTGGTGCGCGTGACCTCGTCGCCGGCGACGGTCATGGTGAAGCGGTCGCGGCCGAGGGTGAGCAGGACCTGGTCGATGACGCGCCGGTGGGAGGCGGAGACCAGGGCGGTGGGTACGTTGTGCCGGGCCAGTTCGCTCAGGAGGCGTTCGGCGCCGGGCATGAGGGGTACGCGGTCGGCGATGCGGGCTTCGAAGCGCTCGTTGAGCAGGACGGTGAGTTCGGCGAGGCCGATGTCTGCGCCGGTGGATGCGATGAGGAAGCCGGCGCTGCGGGTCATGGGGCCGCCGACGACGACGTCGCGCCAGGATTCGTCGAGGCGGTGGCCGAGTTCGCCGAAGACGCCGACTTCGATCTCCCACCAGAAGCCCTCGGTGTCGACGAGGGTGCCGTCCATGTCGAGCAGCACCGCCTGCAGGGCGTGTCCGTCGGCCGTACGGGCGACGGGGGCGGGGACTGTGCTCGTCATGCGCGCACCTTTCCGGGGGTCCGTTGGGGACGAGAAGGCCGGTCACCTCGCCTCCGGGGGCGTGCCCGGGGGAACAGGTGACCGGCCTGTATGGGACCGACTAGTGTACGCCGGTCCGTCTCGATGTGCGTTGAATTACGTCTCGGCGTGCGTTGGGGTGCGTCTCAGCGCGCTTTGGGGTGCTTCTCAGCGTGCGTTGAAGTACTTCTCAGCGTGCGTTGAAGTACTTCGCTTCGGGGTGGTGGATGACGATGGCGTCGGTGGACTGTTCGGGGTGGAGCTGGAACTCCTCCGAGAGGTGGACGCCGATGCGCTCGGGCTGGAGGAGGTCGGCGATCTTGGCGCGGTCCTCCAGGTCGGGGCAGGCGCCGTAGCCGAGGGAGAAGCGGGCGCCGCGGTACTTCAGGTCGAACATGTCCTCGACCTTGGCGGGGTCCTCGCCGCCGAAGCCGAGTTCGGCGCGGACGCGGGCGTGCCAGTACTCGGCCATGGCCTCGGCGAGCTGGACGGAGAGGCCGTGGAGCTCCAGGTAGTCGCGGTAGGAGTCGGACTCGAACAGCTTGGCCGTGGCCTCGCCGATCTTGGAGCCGACGGTGACGACCTGGAGGCCGACGACGTCGGTTTCGCCGGAGTCTTCGGGGCGGAAGAAGTCGGCGAGGCACAGGCGGCGGCCGCGGCGCTGGCGCGGGAAGGTGAAGCGGGTCCGCTCGTTGCCGGCTTCGTCGAGGATGATCAGGTCCTCGCCCTTGGAGACGCAGGGGAAGTAGCCGTAGACGACGGCGGCTTCGAGGAGGTTTTCGGTGTGCAGCTTGTCGAGGAGGCCGCGCAGCCGGGGGCGTCCTTCGCTCTCGACGAGTTCCTCGTAGGTGGCTCCGCCGGCGCGGGCCTGCTTGAGGCCCCACTGGCCCTTGAAGAGGGCGCCTTCGTCGAGCCAGGAGGCGTAGTCCTTGAGCGGGATGCCCTTGACGACGCGGGTGCCCCAGAACGGCGGGGTGGGGACGGGGTTGTCGGTGGAGGTGTCGGAGCGGCCGCCCGGCTCTTCCGTCTCCTCGACGAGGGTGGGGGTGTCGCGTTTGGCGACGCGGCGCTGCTTGAGTTCGGGGAGGCTGGCGCCGGGGACTCCGCGCTTGACGGCGATGAGGGCGTCCATCAGGCGCAGGCCCTCGAAGGCGTCGCGGGCGTAGCGGACCTCGCCCTCGTAGATCTCGTGGAGGTCCTGTTCTACGTAGGCGCGGGTGAGGGCGGCGCCACCGAGGATGACCGGGTAGTCGGCTGCCAGCTTGCGCTGGTTGAGCTCCTCCAGGTTCTCCTTCATGATCACCGTGGACTTGACCAGCAGGCCGGACATGCCGATGACGTCGGCCTTGTGTTCCTGCGCGGCTTCGAGGATCGCGGAGACCGGCTGCTTGATGCCGATGTTGACGACGTTGTAGCCGTTGTTGGTCAGGATGATGTCGACGAGGTTCTTGCCGATGTCGTGGACGTCGCCGCGGACGGTGGCCAGGACGATGGTGCCCTTGCCCTCGTCGTCGCTCTTCTCCATGTGCGGTTCCAGGTGGGCCACCGCGGTCTTCATGACCTCGGCGGACTGGAGGACGAACGGCAGTTGCATCTGGCCGGAGCCGAACAGCTCGCCGACGACCTTCATGCCCTCCAGGAGGGTGTCGTTGACGATGTCGAGGGCCGGGCGGGTCTGGAGGGCCTCGTCGAGGTCGGCGTCCAGGCCGTTCTTCTCGCCGTCGATGATGCGGCGCTGCAGGCGCTCGTCGAGCGGCAGGGCGAGGAGTTCCTCGGCGCGGCCGGCCTTCATCGACTTGGTGTTGACGCCTTCGAAGAGGGCCATCAGCTTCTGCAGGGGGTCGTAGCCCTCGGCGCGCCGGTCGTAGATCAGGTCGAGGGCGGTGGTGACCTGCTCGTCGTCGAACCGGGCGATCGGCAGGATCTTGGAGGCGTGCACGATCGCGGAGTCCAGGCCGGCCTTGACGCACTCGTCGAGGAAGACGGAGTTCAGCAGGACGCGGGCGGCCGGGTTGAGGCCGAAGGAGATGTTCGACAGGCCGAGCGTGGTCTGGACGTCGGGGTGGCGGCGCTTGAGCTCGCGGATCGACTCGATCGTGGCGATGCCGTCCTTGCGGGACTCTTCCTGGCCGGTGCAGATGGTGAAGGTCAGGGTGTCGATGAGGATGTCCGACTCGAGGATCCCCCAGTTCCCGGTGAGGTCCTCGATGAGGCGCTCGGCGATGGCGACCTTGTGTTCGACGGTGCGGGCCTGGCCCTCCTCGTCGATGGTCAGGGCGATCAGCGCGGCGCCGTGTTCCTGGGCGAGGCGGGTGACCTTCGCGAAGCGGGACTCGGGGCCGTCGCCGTCCTCGTAGTTCACGGAGTTGATGACGGCGCGGCCGCCGAGCTTCTCCAGGCCGGCCCGCAGGACGGGGACCTCGGTGGAGTCCAGGACGATGGGCAGGGTGGAGGCGGTCGCGAAGCGTCCGGCGAGCTCCTGCATGTCGGCGACGCCGTCGCGGCCGACGTAGTCCACGCACAGGTCGAGCATGTGGGCGCCTTCGCGGATCTGGTCGCGGACCATCTCCACGCAGTCGTCCCAGCGGGCTTCGAGCATGGCCTCGCGGAACTTCTTCGACCCGTTGGCGTTCGTCCGCTCGCCGATCGCCATGTAGGAGATGTCCTGGCGGAACGGGACGGTCTGGTAGAGCGAGGACGCGCCGGGCTCGGGACGGGGGTCCCGGACGGCCGGGTTCAGGCCGCGGACCCGCTCCACGACCTGGCGCAGGTGCTCGGGGGTGGTGCCGCAGCAGCCGCCGACCAGGGAGAGTCCGTACTCGCGGACGAAGGTCTCCTGGGCGTCGGCGAGCTCGCTCGCGGACAGCGGGTAGTGCGCGCCGTTCTTGCCGAGGACCGGCAGGCCCGCGTTGGGCATGCAGGAGAGCGGGATGCGGGAGTTGCGCGCAAGGTAGCGCAGGTGCTCGCTCATCTCGGCGGGGCCGGTGGCGCAGTTCAGGCCGATCATGTCGATGCCCAGGGGCTCCAGCGCGGTGAGCGCGGCGCCGATCTCCGAGCCGAGGAGCATCGTGCCGGTGGTCTCCACGGTCACGGAGCAGATCAGCGGGACGGAGACGCCGAGGGCCTCCATGGCGCGGCGGGCGCCGACGATGGAGGACTTGGTCTGCAGGAGGTCCTGGGTGGTTTCCACGAGGAGCGCGTCGGCGCCGCCGGTGATCAGGCCCTCGGCGTTGATCTGGTAGGCGTCGCGGATGGTGCCGTAGTCGATGTGGCCCAGGGTGGGGAGCTTGGTGCCGGGGCCCATCGAGCCGAGGACCCAGCGCTGCTGTCCGGTGGAGGCGGTGAACTCGTCGGCGATCTCGCGGGCGATCCGGGCGCCGGCGACCGACAGCTCGAGGTTGCGGTCGGCGATGTCGTACTCGGCGAGGGCGGCGTAGTTGGTGCCGAAGGTGTTGGTCTCGACGCAGTCGACGCCGGCCTCGAAGTACTCGCGGTGCACGTTGGCCACGATGTCGGGGCGGGTGACGTTGAGGACCTCGTTGCAGCCTTCGAGCTGTTCGAAGTCGTCCAGGGTGGGGTCCTGGGCCTGGAGCATGGTTCCCATGGCTCCGTCGGCGACGACCACACGGGTCGCCAGCGCCTCACGGAGGGCATCGGCCCGGGTCTGGGTGTCTGCGGGCGGGTTCGGCAACGAGGCCATGGTTGAGCTCCCTGGGATGCGACGGCTGTCGGCTTTGCACCCCCTCTGTGTCAAGGGTGCACGCGGCCAGGGTAACGGTGCACAACCGGCCCCGGTGAGGGCGTCCCACGTGGCGGACTGCATTCTGTGCCCGGGGGGCGGCGGCTTTCGGCCGGGGTGTCCTGGACGGCTCGGCCCCGGGACACTCGTCCTCGTCATGCACGAAGTCGGCATCGACCGATAGTGTTCAGCATTGTCGAACTACGTCAGCAGGAGGCTGCGCGATGGCACGGAACATCCAGTCGCTCGAACGAGCCGCTGCGATGCTGCGGCTCCTGGCGGGCGGCGAGCGCCGGCTGGGGCTCTCGGACGTGGCCTCTTCCCTGGGCCTGGCCAAGGGCACGGCCCACGGGATCCTGCGCACGCTGCAGGCCGAGGGCTTCGTGGAGCAGGACCCGGCCTCGGGCCGCTACCAGCTCGGCGCGGAACTGCTGCGCCTGGGCAACAGCTATCTGGACGTCCACGAGCTGCGGGCGCGCGCACTGGTGTGGACGGACGATCTGGCCCGCGCGAGCGGGGAGAGCGTGTACGTGGGGGTGCTGCACAAGAGCGGGGTGCTGATCATGCACCACGTGTTCCGGCCCGACGACAGCCGTCAGGTGCTGGAGGTGGGCGCCATGCAGCCGCTGCACTCCACGGCTCTGGGCAAGGTGCTGTCCGCGTACGACCCGGTGGCGCACACGCAGGTCCTGGAGGTGGAGCGGGAGGCGTTCACCCCCCGCACGGTCACCGACGGCGTCGCCTTCGAGGAGGCGCTGGGGCTGATCCGGGCCCGGGGCTGGGCGGACGACGTCGAGGAGACGTGGGGCGGGATCGCCTCGATCGCGGCCCCCATCCACGACCGGCGCAGGATGCCGGTCGGCGCGGTCGCCGTCGCGGGCGCGGTGGAACGGGTGTGCGGGGAGTCCGGGGAGCCGCGGGCGTCCCTGGTGGCGTCCGTACGGGACTGCGCGCGGGCGGTTTCGCGCGATCTCGGGGCGGGCCGGTTCTGACCTTGGCGTGACGCCTATTGCTCTGCCTTGACCACTCAAGAGCCACGTCAAAGTGGCATTTGGGTGGTTTTTGGCGTTTGATGATCACTTATTGGCGCGTTTTGTTCGATCACACCGGCCGGTAACGATCCGGCTCATTGACCTGGTCAACCCTTGACGCCCGCTTCACCCGGGCGGAAAACTGCCGTTCATCGGTCGGCAATGCCGAACACCTACCGGCAATACGCGTTAGGGTGTGGCAAGGCCAAGGACCGGTGCAGCACTCACCGAGTGCGTGGACCGCCGGAGGGACCCGGCGGCCACCACCCCTGAACGACAAAGGAGTCGCGGGTGTCCAGCTCCGACATCTTCATCGGCGAGACCATCGGTACCGCCCTGCTCACCCTGCTCGGTGGCGGCGTGTGCGCCGCCCTGACGCTCAAGAGCTCCAAGGCCCGCGGCGCCGGCTGGCTCGCGATCACCTTCGGCTGGGGTTTCGCCGTCCTGATCGCCGCCTACGTCTCCGCGCCGCTCTCCGGTGCGCACCTGAACCCGGCGGTCACCGTCGGCATCGCGATCAAGGACGGCGCCTGGGGCGACGTGCCGGTCTACTTCGCCGGCCAGCTGCTCGGCGCCATGATCGGCGCGGTGCTGATGTGGCTCGCCTACTACGGTCAGTTCCAGGCGCACCTGGCCGACCCGGAGCACATCCGTGACGCCAAGCTCGGTCCCGAGGACCCGCACCCGCACGACGTGGCCGGCCCGGTGCTCGGGATCTTCTCCACGGGCCCCGAGATCCGCAACGTCGTCCAGAACCTGACGACCGAGATCATCGGCACCGCCGTCCTGGTCCTGGCCATCCTGACCCAGGGCCTGCAGGACGACGGCAAGGGCCTCGGCGTGATCGGCGTCCTGATCACCTCGTTCGTGGTGGTCGGCATCGGCCTCTCGCTCGGCGGCCCGACCGGTTACGCCATCAACCCGGTGCGCGACCTCGGCCCGCGCATCGTCCACTCCCTGCTGCCGCTGCCCAACAAGGGCGGCTCGGACTGGAGCTACTCCTGGATCCCGGTCCTCGGCCCCCTCGCGGGTGCCGCGCTCGCCGGCGGTCTGTACAACATCGCGTTCGCCTGATCAGCAATCGGCACCACGGCACCTCCCGCACCGCCATTCTGATTCCGCCTACTTCGACACCTGCCAGGAGCAGCCACCATGACCACCAGCACCGGCCCCTTCATCGCCGCGATCGACCAGGGCACCACTTCCTCCCGCTGCATCGTCTTCGACCGTGACGGCCGCATCGTCGCCGTCGACCAGAAGGAGCACGAGCAGATCTTCCCGAAGCCGGGCTGGGTCGAGCACGACGCCGCCGAGATCTGGACCAACGTCCAGGAGGTCGTCGCCGGGGCCATCGCCAAGGCCGCCCAGGACATTCCGGGCTTCACCTCCGCCGACGTCAAGGCCGTCGGCATCACCAACCAGCGCGAGACCACCCTGCTGTGGGACCGCCACACCGGCGAGCCGGTCCACAACGCACTGGTCTGGCAGGACACCCGCACCGACGCCCTGTGCAAGGAGCTCGGCCGCAACGTCGGCCAGGACCGCTTCCGCCGCGAGACCGGCCTGCCGCTGGCGAGCTACTTCGCCGGCCCCAAGGTCCGCTGGCTGCTCGACAACGTCGAGGGCCTGCGCGAGCGCGCCGAGGCCGGGGACATCCTCTTCGGCACCATGGACTCCTGGGTCATCTGGAACCTCACCGGCGGCCCCCAGGGCGGTGTGCACGTCACCGACGTCACCAACGCCTCGCGCACCATGCTGATGAACCTGCACACCCTGGCCTGGGACGAGAAGATCGCCGAGTCCATGGGCGTCCCGCTCAACGTCCTCCCGGAGATCAAGTCCTCCGCCGAGGTCTACGGCCACGTCAAGGAGGGCGTCCTCGCGGGTGTCCCGGTCGCCTCGGCGCTCGGTGACCAGCAGGCCGCGCTGTTCGGCCAGACCTGTTTCGCCGAGGGCGAGGCGAAGTCCACGTACGGCACCGGAACGTTCATGCTGATGAACACCGGCGACAAGATCATCAACTCCTACAGCGGCCTGCTGACCACGGTCGGCTACCAGATCGGCGACCAGAAGCCGGTCTACGCGCTGGAGGGCTCCATCGCCGTCACCGGCTCGCTCGTCCAGTGGATGCGCGACCAGATGGGTCTGATCAAGTCCGCGGCCGAGATCGAGACCCTGGCCTCCTCCGTCGAGGACAACGGCGGCGCGTACTTCGTGCCGGCCTTCTCCGGCCTGTTCGCCCCGTACTGGCGCTCCGACGCCCGCGGTGTGATCACCGGCCTCACCCGGTACGTCACCAAGGCGCACATCGCCCGTGCCGTCCTGGAGGCCACCGCCTGGCAGACCCGCGAGATCACCGACGCCATGACCAAGGACTCGGGCGTCGAGCTCGCCGCCCTCAAGGTCGACGGCGGCATGACCTCCAACAACCTGCTGATGCAGACGCTCTCGGACTTCCTGGACGCCCCCGTGGTGCGCCCGATGGTCGCCGAGACCACCTGCCTCGGCGCCGCCTACGCCGCCGGCCTGGCCGTCGGCTTCTGGCCCGACACCGACGCCCTGCGCGCCAACTGGCGCCGCGCGGCGGAGTGGACCCCGCGGATGCCCGCCGAGCAGCGGGAGCGCGAGTACAAGAGCTGGCTCAAGGCCGTCGAGCGGTCCATGGGCTGGGTCGACGACGAAGACGCCAGCTGACCGCACGGCCGGCGCAATTCGACGAGTAAGTAGGAGTCAACGGATATGAGCACCCTGCAGAGCGTTCCCACCCTGGGTACGCACCCGACCGCCGGTTCGAACGCGAGCCGCGCCGAGACCCGTGAGCAGCTGGCGAAGGCCACGTACGACCTGCTGGTCATCGGCGGTGGCATCCTGGGCACCTCGGTGGCCTGGCACGCCGCGCAGTCGGGTCTGCGGGTCGCCATGGTGGACGCCGGCGACTTCGCCGGCGCCACCTCCTCGGCCTCCTCCAAGCTCGTCCACGGCGGCCTGCGCTACCTGCAGACCGGTTCGGTCAAGCTGGTCGCCGAGAACCACCACGAGCGCCGGGTACTGGCCAAGGACGTGGCCCCGCACCTGGTCAACCCGCTCACCTTCTACCTCCCGGTGTACAAGGGCGGTCCGGTGGGCGCGGCGAAGCTGGGCGCGGGCGTGTTCGCGTACTCGGCGCTGTCGGCCTTCGGCGACGGCATGGGCAAGATCATTTCTCCGGCCCGTGCCGCCGCCGACAACCCGGGTCTGAAGACGGACAACCTCAAGGCCGTCGCGGTCTACTACGACCACCAGATGAACGATTCGCGCGTCGCCGTGATGACGGTCCGCGCGGCCGTCGAGTCGGGCGCGGTCGTCCTGAACCACGCCGAGGTCACCGGTCTGCGCATGACGCGCGGCCGGGTCTCGGGCGCCGAGCTCAAGGACCGCCTGGACGGCACCGAGTTCGGCGTGGACGCCCGTGTCGTGCTGAACGCCACCGGCCCGTGGGTGGACCACCTGCGGCGCATGGAGGACAAGCACTCGATGCCGTCCATCCGCCTTTCCAAGGGCGCGCACATCGTGATGAAGCGCAAGTCGCCGTGGAAGGCCGCCATGGCCACCCCGATCGACAAGTACCGCATCACCTTCGCCCTGCCGTGGGAGGACCAGCTGCTGCTGGGCACCACGGACGAGGTGTACGAGGGCGACCCGGCGGACGTGCGCGCCACCGAGGGCGACATCCAGCAGATCCTGGACGAGGCGGCCTTCTCGGTGAAGGACGCCGATCTGGACCGCTCGCTGATGACGTACGCCTTCGCGGGCCTGCGCGTGCTGCCCGGCGGACCCGGCGGGGTCGAGAAGGCCAAGCGCGAGACGGTCGTCTCCGAGGGTGCGGGCGGCATGCTGTCGGTGGCCGGCGGCAAGTGGACCACGTACCGGCACATCGGCCGCGTGGTCATGGACAAGCTGGCCAAGCTGCCGGGCAGCCCGCTGACCGAGGACATGGAGCCGGTGAAGTCCCTCGTACGAAGGATCGCGCTGCCCGGTGTCGCCAACCCGAACGCGGTGGCGCACCGGCTGCTCGTGGACCGCGAGCCGGGCTCCCGGATGGACCCGCTGACCGCGCGCCACCTGGCCTCGCACTACGGTTCGCTGGCTTTCGACATCGCGCGCCTCGCCAACGAGGACCCGGCGCTGGCCGAGCGGATCCACCCGGACGGGCCGGAGATCTGGGCGCAGGTCGCCTACGCCCGGGACAACGAGTGGGCCGAGACGGCGGACGACGTGCTGCGCCGCCGTACGACGGTGACGGTCCGCGGTCTGGACAGCGCCGAAGTGCGCGGCCGGGTCGAGGAGATGCTGGCCCGCAAGGCATAAGCAGTGGCGTGAACGGGCAGAGGGGCGGTTCCAGGGGGAACCGCCCCTCTGTCGTGGGCTGTGGCCGGTGCCTCATCAAGGCTTAGGCTGACCCACGTACACAAGGGAACTTCGGAAGGAGACCTGGGTGATCGAGCTTGAGGGCGTGCCCGAGCTGATCGACCCGGTCATGGTGGCCGCGTTCGAGGGCTGGAACGACGCGGGTGACGCGGCCTCCGGTGCGGTCGCACACCTGGACCGGGAGTGGAAGGGCGAGGTCTTCGCGGCTCTGGACGCCGAGGACTACTACGACTTCCAGGTCAACCGGCCGACGGTGTGGCTGGACAACGGGGTGCGGAAGATCACGTGGCCGACGACCCGGCTGTCGGTGGTCCGGATCGGCGGGACCAAACCGCGCGACCTGGTGCTGGTGCGGGGCATCGAACCGTCCATGCGGTGGCGTTCGTTCTGCAACGAGATCCTGGGCTTCGCCCACGAGCTGGGCGTGGAGATGGTCGTCATCCTGGGGGCGCTGCTGGGCGACACCCCGCACACGCGCCCGGTGCCGGTCAGCGGGGTGACCTCGGACGCGGATCTGGCGCGGACGATGGACCTGGAGGAGACCAAGTACGAGGGCCCGACCGGGATCGTGGGCATCCTCCAGGAGGCCTGCACCCATGCCGGGGTGCCGGCGGTGTCCCTGTGGGCGGCGGTGCCGCACTACGTGTCCCAGCCGCCGAACCCGAAGGCGACCCTCGCGCTGCTCAACCGGCTGGAGGATCTGATCGACATCCGGATCCCGCTGGGCGAACTCCCCGAGGACGCGCGGGCGTGGCAGCTGGGCGTGGACCAACTGGCCGCCGAGGACAGCGAGGTGGCGGAGTACGTCCAGACGCTGGAGGAGGCGCGGGACACCGCCGATCTGCCCGAGGCGTCCGGGGATGCGATCGCCCGGGAGTTCGAGCGGTACCTGCGGCGGCGGGATCCGTCCGCCGCGCCGGATCCGGGGGACGGGTCGTACCTGCGGGACACCTCCGGCGGGCTGCCCCGGACGCCGAAGCGCAAGCCGGAGCCGTCCGGGTCCGGGGACGAGCCCCCGGGCCCTCCGGCGGCCTCGCCGGACGAGGATGAGACGCCTCCGGAGGCGTAGCCGGAACGCGAAAGGGCGGGGCGGGGATTTTCTCCCCGCCCCGCCCTTTCTCCGTTTCCGCGGGCTCCGCCCCGGACCCCCCTCCTCGAACGCCGGAGGGGCTGGATCGGCCTACAGGGCCACGCCGAGCAGTGCGTCCAC